>NZ_RAWP01000080.1:0-48461 GCF_003668935.1 Corallococcus sp. AB032C
CAAGGCTATTCGTCGGCAGCGTCAGAGGTGTATAAGAGACAGCCCTGGATGGAGGGGGGCAGTGTCAGAGTGGGTTCCCGCGCCCGTCAAAGTGCCGTAGTATCGGCCCACGAGTACGCGTGCGAACCTGCTGGGGCGTCGTCTAATGGCAGGACGTCAGACTTTGACTCTGATTATCAAGGTTCGAATCCTTGCGCCCCAGCCACTCCGCTCCGGGGGGACGCGGTCAATGTCCGTCCGGAGGTAGAAGGCGGTGGGCTGATGCCGCAGAAGACGCTCCTGCTGGTCACCGTGGGCAGTCCACCGTCCGCGATCGTGAATGCCTTGCAGGAACCGCTGGCGACCCATCTGGGCGTCAGCGCGGTCGTGAGCCGGATGGCGCTGTCCTCCCCGGCCTACGCCTTCAACAAGGACCGCAGCCAGTACCACTGCAACGCCATCATGCGCCGGCTGGGCACGGTGCTGGATGAGGCGCCGCAGGAGCTGGTGATGGGCGTGACGGACGCGGACCTCTTCGAACCGGACTCGCCCTTCGTCTTCGGTCAGGCGGACCGGGAGTCCAAGGTCGCGGTGATGAGCCTGTACCGGCTGCGCCAGGGCGCGGAGGGCGAAACGCTGCGCCGCCGCGTGCAGGTGGAGGCGGTGCACCAGGCCGGGCACCTCATCGGCCTGTCGTACTGCGAGGACTCACGCTGCGTGATGTTCCTCCCTCTGTTCCCGCAGGACATCGACCGCAAGTCGCTGGGCCCCTGCAACGTCTGCCGCAACGAACTGAACCGCCTCAACCGCTGAAGGGGCGTGCGCGCTCCCGGACACGGGCGCGCGTGAATGCCTCCGTGTGCGTTGACGTCCTGTCTGGCGCGCCCTGTAGTGTTCGGGCGCGAAGCGCGTGTGACAGGGCCGGCACGGCGGGAGAGACAGCGATGATGGGCATGCGGCGATGGCTCGGCGGTGTGGTGGCGGTGGGGTTGTTGGGTGCGTGCGAGCCCCTGGAGGGTGGTGGCGGCACCACCGGTGACGTCCTCTTCGACCGGGGCTTCGCCTTCGTGCGCGACGACCGGAACATCTACGTGGTGGACGACGACGGCGACCCCAACAGTCCGCAGCGGCTGACGACGGCTGGCGGTGCGTACACGCCCTCCATCTCCAAGAACGGCAACAGCATCGTGTTCGTGCAGCGCTCCGGCAACACGTACTCGCTCCAGACGGTGCCCACCACGGGCGGGCCGGTGGCCACGCTGCTGAGCACCAACGACGCGGCGTGCGGCAGCTGCACCAACTTCCGCGGGCCCACGTTCAGCCCGGATGGCCGCACCATCGTCTTCGCGTTCGACCGGACGTCGGGGGCGCTGAGCTCGCTGGCGCGCATCGCGGTGGATGGCAGCGGCTTCGTGGAGCTGACGCCCAACGCGGGCATCGCCTTCGGGTCGCCGTCCTTCTTCCCCAGCGGCAACACGGTGGTGGCGCCCGCGGGCAGCAGTCCCTCCTTCTACAACCAGCTCGCGTTCGTGCCGGTGGGCGGCGGCAGTGCCAACTTCGTGGCCCTGGGCAACGAGGTGCTGGCCGTCGCGAACCGTGCGGTGGTGTCCCCGGACGGGCGGCAGGTGGCGCTGGACGGGCGGCTGTCCAACGGCAGCACGCGCATCTTCGTGGGCAATGCGACGGCCACGGGCATCAGCGGCGCCCTGCGGCGGCTGACGGACTACACGGCGAGCACCGTGGCGGAGAGCTTCCCCAGCTGGACGAGCAGCACGGAGCTGGGCTTCCTCTTCAACGACTCCGGCGGTGACCCGAGCATCTACCGCGCCCCGGTGTCCTCCACGGCCAGCTCCGTGACGCTCGCGGTGCCCGCCGCGAACGAGCCCTTCTACGGGCCCAACTAGTACTCGCCCCGCAGCCGCCTCTCCCTGGGGGGAGGCGGCTCGTCGTAGGTCCGCAGCCTGCCCGAGGGCGTGGACCCATGCGGCGCCGGGGCCTTCTTCGAGGGCGCGTTCATCATCGCGATGATGGCCAGGGACATGAAGACCATCAGGCTGAACACCCAGGTCAGGACGTAGAACAGCCCCACCTCCGTGCCCACGCGCTGGTGCCGGTGGGGATTGCCCGGATGGTAGAGGACCTCCAGGGAGTCACCCTCGGAAGTGCGCCGGGACAGGAGTCTGCGCCTGTGCTCGTCGTACTCGCCGTGGATCTCCGAACCGTCCGGCAGGTGGAAGACGTACTCCACGATGCGGTTCCCCGCGTTCAGCCAGCTTCGGCGGATGCGGACCACCTCGGCCCGGGCGTGCACCCCCTGCTCCCGCAGCTCCAGGGTGAGCTGATGATCGATCAGCAGCCGCACCATCAGCATCAGGGGCACCCCGATGAAGAAGAACACCACGAGCAGAACCAGGTTCATGGGCATGACGGCCTCAGGATGACGGGGGGAGGGACGCGGAGGCAATCTCGGGGGGCTCCGGCACCGCCTTCCCCAGGAGCGCCACCAGCCCCATGAGGAAGAGGCACACCTCCACGAAGCTGAGGAAGAGGGCGAGCCCCAGCGACGTCACCCCGTGGCCCTCCGGAAAGCTGCGGCGCGGGTCGCTCCGGCCGTATTGCACATCAATGCGGTCCCCGGGACGCAGCCGCTTCCACAGCTTCGAGGAGATGTTCCGCCGGTGCTCCTGGCGCTCACCGCCCTGGGGCGTGAAGGCGTAGACGAGGATGTAGTCGCTGTCGTCCGAGGCCGCGAGGAACTCCTTCTTCACCACCGTCCCTTCCGTGTGCAGCCCCTCGCGCAGGATGCCCATGTCCCGCCGGTACGACCCCCAGGTCAACACCAGCATGGACGCGCCCAGCACCACGAACGTCACACCCAGGACCCGCGCCGCGAAGAGAGCCACGCCGTGCCTCCTGCCCGCCCTTTAAGCGGGCACCCGTCGACGCGAAACGGCAATGCCCTCCTCGCCCCTCCGTAGAGCCTGCGCGTGGGCCCCTCCCTGGCGTCGAGTTCGCCGAAACGCCATGCTCCCGCGCGTCCTGTCCGGAGGTACGCACCGTGTCCCTGTTCGATGCCGTCGCCGCGGGTGACCGCGCCGCCCTGAGCGCCCAGCTCGACGCGGGCGCGGACCCCAACCCCTTCGACGACGAGGGCCGTACCCCGCTGATGATGGCCGCGCGCGCGGGCCAGGACGACCTGGTGCAGGCGCTCCTGGAGGCCGGAGCGGACCCCACGCTGCCGGACTCCGTGGGCGAGACCCCGTTCGTCGCCGCCGCCGCCTACGGCCACTTCCGGGTCTGCGCGCTCCTGTCCCCGCACGCCACCTCCGACGAGAAGGACATGGCGCGCACGCTGCTCAAGAACCAGGGCATCGACGAGATTCCGGCGCGTCCCTCGCGCGCGTCCGAGGTCGCGCCCGATGACTTCCGCCGCAAGCTCGCCTCCGCGGGTGCCTACGTCGCGGGCAAGCTGGGCGACGCCGGCGCCACCAAGCGCCTGGAGCGCGTGCTGCGCTCGGAGGGCAACGCGCCCAAGGGTCCCTTCAAGGGCCGCAAGTAGCAAAAGCGAAGGGCCCGGCCGCTCCCACCGTGGGGAGCCACCGGGCCCTCGTCACATCCGGAGCTGGACCTGCGTTACTCCGGCTTGGCGCTCACCACGGGGCTGGGGCTCACGGTGCCACCCTTGTTGGTGGTCTCCATGGAGTCCGCGACCAGCTCGGTGATGTCCTTGATCTGGATCTGCTCGCGGCCGGTGTCGTTCTTCGCGTCGTTGAGCATGGTGGAGCAGAACGGGCAGGCCACCGCGACGATGCCCTTGCCGCCCGGCTCCTTGTAGTCGCCCACCATGCCCGGCTTCTTCTTGTCCGCGGCGTCGGGGTAGGGCGTGGTGGGGTCCTCCGCGTGCTTGAGCGTGAGGGCCGCCTCGTTGATGCGGTTGTGGTTGATGCGCGTGCCGATGTGCTCTTCCATCCACATCCGGCCGCCACCGGCGCCGCAGCAGAAGCCCTCGCGCTGGCTGCGCTGCATCTCCACCACTTCCAGGCCCGGGATGCTCTTGAGCACTTCACGGGGCGCGTCGTACACGCCGTTGTGCCGGCCCAGGTAGCAGGGGTCGTGGTAGGTCAGCTTCGTTCCGGCGTTCATCACCGAGGACAGCTTGATGCGCTTGTCCTTGAGCAGATCGTTGATGAGCTGCGTGTGGTTGATGACGCGGTACTCGCCGCCGAACTCCGGGTACTCGTTCTTGATGGTGTTGAAGCAGTGCGGGCACTGCGTGATGACCGCCTTCACGCCCATCGCGTTCCAGGACTCGACGTTCGTCTTGGCCAGCGTCTGGTACAGGTACTCGTTGCCCATGCGGCGCGCGGAGTCGCCGTTGCACATCTCCTGCTTGGACAGCGTCGCGAAGGACACGCCCGCCTCGCGCATGATTTTGACCAGCGCGCGGCTCACCTTCTTCTGCTTGTCGTCATAGCTGCCCGCGCAGCCCACGAAGAACAGGTACTCGTACTCGCCGCCGTCACCCCAGGTGGGCAGCGCCAGGTCCCCCGCCCACTCGTCGCGCTGGTCCTGGCCGATGCCCCAGGGGTTGCCCTGGCGCTCCATGCCCTCGAACACGCGCTGGATTTCCGCCGGGAACTCCGCCTTCACCTGCACCTGGTAGCGGCGCATGTCGATGAGGCGCGGGACGTTCTCGATGAACACCGGGCAGGCCTGCTCGCACCAGCCGCAGCTCGTGCACGCCCACACCGTCTCCGCCTTCAGCGCGCTGCCGATAATCTCAGGCAGGGGCTCCTTCACGCCGTTGGGGCCGTAGCCTTCCTCTACCCAGCGCTCGTTGTCCCAGAGCCAGTGCTTCAGGTCCTGGTTCACGGCCTTGTGCGTGAGCGGCTTGCCCGTGATGTACGTGGGACAGTGCGTCTGGCACCGGCCACACTCCGTACAGGAGTACAGGTCCAGGCCGTTCTTCCAGGTGAGGTCCTTCACCGTGGCGGCGCCGAACTCCTCCTTCTCCAGGTTGGGCGTGGGCAGCTTGCCGGTGGAGTGCGTGCGCTGGAAGAAGACGTTGGGCAGGCCCGTGATGATGTGGAAGTGCTTGCCCAGCGGCAGGAAGTTCAGGAACGCCAGGATGATGGTCAGGTGGATGAAGAAGCCCGCCACGCCCAGCACGTGCGCCGCCGTGGCGCCCAGGGGCATCATCGCCAGGCCCGTCAGGCTGGTGACGGGCTCCCACCACACCATCGCGGACGGCGCCGCCGGCACCTGCGTGGCGCCCATGGGCACCTGCTGCGCGGCGGCGTGCGCGGCCACCATGTGACTGCCGCCGAACATGAACTCGGTGATCATCAGGCCCGCGATGAAGCCCAGGATGAGGTAGGCCTCCCAGGACTGGGACATGCGGTCCGGCTTCACCTTCCAGCGCGTCCACACGAAGTACGCCACGCCCGCGAGCGCCAGCGCCGCCACGACGTCCTTCACCAGCAGGTAGAGCTTGTAGAGGAGCAGCAGCGGCGGCGCGGCGTCCCAGGCCGGGTGGCTCAGGTCGGTGAGCACGTCCAGCGCGGTGGACGAAAAGCCCATCACGAACATCATGATGGTGCGCACCGCCAGCACCATGAACGCCGCGTAGATGAAGATGTGGAACAGGCCCGGCGTGAACTCCTCCGGATCCACCATGCGCTTCTGGCCCAACCCGAAGCGCACCAGCTGCGCCACGCGGTAGGGGATGTGGTCCAGCCGGTTCTCCTTCTTCATCGCGAGCAGCACGCCCACGCGGCCGGACATCGTGATGATGAAGATTGAGACTGCGCCTGCCAGCAGCAGGCCGGTGATGATGGGGTTCATGGAACCTCGGGACCCTCTGGGGCCGCACGGCGGCAACGCCGGTTGCCGCGACGCGGCAATTCTGGAGTGATTGTCAACCCTAGCAGGGGTGATTCGCGAATCAAGCACCGTGCGGGGGCCTTGTCCCGCAGCGTTCCTTCCACTGCTTCCAGACCGTCCTCCAGGGTGGTGCCCACCCACCCTCCGCCCCGGACCCGCCGTGCGCGAAACCACCATGCCTGGCGTGCTGGAAGGCAGGCGGCCGGGCGTGGTTCGCCGGACCGTCCGCGAACTTTGCCGTCCCGAGGGCTTTACAAAATCGGGGCAAGCTCCCAACATGTTCGTAAATCGGTCAAGCATCGCTTGTAAATGGACCCGCATGGGGCGGGCCCGGTGACCGACGCAGGGCGTCCAAGGGGAAGCGAGCCGTCATAGGCCGTACACCCCGTGAATGGAGCGCCGAGGAGCCGGACATGAGCCACGACGAGAGCACGTACCTGGACGAGGGTTTGGACGACCTGGAGCTGTCCGCGACGGGTGAAAACGGCCGTTCGGTTCCGCTGGACTCCACGGATGAGCGGCGCTGGGGCCACCTGGACGAAGAGGCCTGGGGCGGCTGGAGCGTGGCGGAGTGACGCCCTGCCCCCGCGGCCCGTGGCCTGCGCGGGGGCCTTCGTTGTCAAACCTGTCGGACTGTCGGACAGGTTCCGGGACTTGCACTCCCGGGCCCTGATGCAGTGCGCTGGATGCCGTGACGCTCCCCGTCCAAGGCCGGGTCGAGCCCCGCGGAGCGGTCTCGGGAATGACCGGTGTAGGACCTTTCAAAAAGTAAATCCGTAAATGGCTGAACGAAGCCGCCGGAATCCGCGTGTTCGTGGGTGACGCAAGGCGTCCCGAGGCGCGCCGGGTGGGTGATCGCCGGTGCCGGCCGGAGGCTCGTAAGACCAGGGGTTGGTCGGGTTGGACACGTTGCTTTCACGACCGGAAACCCGACATCCTCCAGGAACAGCGACAGGACTTCCGGGCGGACGCGGGCCCGTGCAGGGGCGTCCGGGGCCAGGAGGCCGTCGCGACGGCAATCGCGTCGAAGAGCGGGATGGGGCCCACCCACCATGCGGGAGTGCGGATGAAGCAGACGGCCTGGGCAGTGGAGCGCGACGCGGAGGGCGGCCGCGAAGTGCTGCTGCTGGTGACCCTGGAGGCCGAAGCGGAGACGCCTCGGGCCCCGGTGGCGGTGAACCTGGTCATCGACCGCAGCGCGTCCATGCGGGGCGCGCCGCTGGCGGCGGCGGTGGAGGCGGCGCGCGCGCTGGTGGAGCGGGCGGGGCCCAAGGACTACGTGGGCCTGCTCACCTTCGACGCGGACGCGGAGCAGGTGCTGCCCGTGCGCGCGATGGAGCCGGGCGCGAAGGCGGCCTTCCTGAAGACGCTGTCCCGCCTGGACTCCGGTGAAGGCACCTCGCTGCACGAAGCCGTGGAGAACGGCGCGGAGGCCGTGCGGCGCGTGCTGGTGCCGGGCGCCCGGCCGCAGCTGCTCATGCTCACGGACGGCGAGCCCTCCGTGGGGCCCACCGCGCTGGGCGAGTTCAAGGTGCTGGGCCAGCGGGTGCACGACTCCGGCGTGGCGCTGCACGCGCTGGGGCTGGGCAAGCACTACCTTCCGGAGATTTTGGAGGCACTCACCGGCCCGTCCGGCACGGGCTTCACGCACGTGGACGACGCGGAGGGCTTGCCGCTGGCGGTGGGCGCGCTGGGCGCGGAGCTGTTCGGCGAGGTGGTGGCGGACGCGCGCGTGTACGTGCTGCCCACGGGCTTCGCGGACCTGCGCTGCCGTCACCGCTACCCGTCGCGCGTGGAGGGGGACGCGATGAGCGCCGGTCTGGGGGCGGTGTCGCACGCGTTCCCGCGCCGCGTCCTCTTCGTGGGCGTGCTGGAGAAGGGCGACTGGAACCTCACCGTCACCGCTTCGTACACGGAGCACGGCGACACCCGGCGGCTGTCCGTGCCGGTGACGCGCCTGTTGCTGGACAGCGACGAGGGCCGCTTCGTGCGCGCGGTGTCCGCGGAGCTGGAGCTCGTGTCTCACGAGGCCGCCGCCTGGAAGGCGCTCTCCCGCCGTCAGCAGGACGCGGCCGAGCGGGCGCTCGAGGGCGCGGACAAGGGGCTCTACAAGCTGGCCCGCCTGGGCTCCGCGGAGGTCCCCGCGCAGCGGCACGTGGACCGCCTGGCGGACCTGCGCCGGGCGGTGGAGCGTCGCGCGGCCCAGCCGTCCGCCCTGGGGGTGCGCCGGGCCCAGTCGGAGGTGTCGCGCATCACCATGAGCCGCATCGGGCCGGCGCTTCCGGCCGCGGTGAATGTGGGCCCGCCCCCGCGGGCGTCCCTGCCCGCCGTGGCGAACGGCGGTGCACCGCCTCCGCAGGCGGTGACGCTGGACAGCGGGGGGCTCCTGCCCTGGAAGACGGGCGGCGGCGAGTCGTAACCGCCCGGAGTCCCTGTGCGTAAGGGGAAGGCGCGGGGGCCCGGGTGGTCCCTGACGCCGGGCGTGCGGGCATGCGGAATGCCTGGCTGCCCGGAAGGTTGAGTGCATCCCGCGGGGACGCATCCCAGGTAGCACGGCGTTTCCATGTGGATTAACGGGAGTCGCATGACGCATCCGTGGAGCAAGAGGTCTGGAATCCGGCTCGGTGGGCTGGGCGTGGTGGGTGCGTTGCTGTTGGCGACGTGGGCCCAGGCCGCGCTGCCGCCCACGGCCGTGGGCAGCACCGCGCCGGACGAGGGCGACCCGCGCCTGGAGGGTGCGCTGCTCCTGGACGCCACGCAGGTGAAGGCGGGCGGCGACTTCCGCGTGGGCGTGCGCCTCAAGCTGGACCCGGAGTGGCACGTCTACTGGAAGAACCCGGGCGACTCTGGCCTGGCCACGGAGGTGTCGTGGGACGTGCCGGGCGTGACGGTGGGGGATTTGCGCTGGCCCTTCCCCAGCACGTTCCGCACGCCGGACGGCTTCATCACCACGCACGGCTACCACGACGAGGTGCTGCTGTTCGCGCCCGCGCACGTGTCGAAGGACGCCACGGGCACGCTGAACGTGTCGGCGGCGGTGGACGCGCTCGCGTGCAAGGTGCACTGCATCCCCGCGCAGCTGGTGCTGACGCGCACGTTGCCGGTGGGGCCGGAGACGGTGACGGATCCGGAGTTCGCGCCGCGGTTCGACGCCGCGCAGGCCCAGGTGCCCTCGCCGGTGGGAGCGCAGGGCGCGCCGCGCGTGGCGCTGGCATTGGATGGCACATCGTTGACGGCGGGCAAGCCGTTCACCGGCAAGCTCACCGTGACGGCGGCGGACGGCAAGCCCTACGCGGGCGACGTGGAGGGTGACTTCTTCGTGCCCGGCCGCATCCTGGGCGTGGACAGCGTGGCGCTGACGCAGACGGCGCCGGGGACGTTCGCGCTGAAGGGCCAGGCGTCGTCGGTGGTGCCCAAGGGAGAGCCCCGGCTCACGGGCGCGCTGCGCCTGGGCACGAAGGCCACGGGCTTCACGGCGGTGGACGTGGACACGGCGCTCGCGCCGGTGATTGCTGCGGACGGTGCGGTGGCGGGGGCCGCGCCCCTGAAGGTTCCGTCGGTGAAGGACGCGGTGGGCAAGGTGAAGCCCGCGGTCGCGGCGGCACCGGCTGCGTCGGGCGAGTCACCCCTGGGGCTGGGCGTCGCGCTCCTGTTCGCGTTCCTGGGGGGGGCACTGCTCAACCTGATGCCGTGCGTGTTCCCGGTGCTGGCGCTCAAGGCGTACGGCTTCACGCGGATGGTGCAGGAGGAGAAGGGCAAGGTGGCGCCGCACGCGGCGGCGTACGCGGGCGGCATCCTGGCGACGATGCTGTTGCTCGCGGGCGCGGTGCTGGCGGTGCGCGCGGGTGGTGCCAGCGTGGGCTGGGGCTTCCAGTTCCAGGAGCCGCTGTTCGTCGCGGGCGTGAGCGCGGTGCTGGTGGCGTTCGCGCTCAACCTCTTCGGCGTCTACACGCTGGGCGCGGACGGCACGGCGCTCGCGGGCAAGGTGGACCAGAGTCACGGCCTGCTGCGCAGCGCGGGAGAAGGAGTGCTCGCGGTGGTGCTGGCGACGCCGTGTTCGGCGCCGCTGTTGGGCACGGCGGTGGGCTTCGCCTTCGCGGCGGGCCCGGCCACGGTGGTGGCGGTGTTCGTGGCGCTGGGGCTGGGATTGGCGCTGCCCTTCTGCGTGCTGGTGCTGGTGCCGGGGCTGACGAAGCGGCTGCCCAAGCCGGGCATGTGGATGGAGCGCGGCAAGCAGCTCCTGGGCTTCGCGCTGTTGGGCACGACGGTGTGGTTGGTGTGGGTGATGGGCGGGCTGGCCGGCGTGGACGGCATGGCGCGGCTGTTGGCGTTCCTCATCGCGGTGGGCCTGGTCACGTGGCTGTACGGCCAGTCGCAGGGGCTGGAGGGCGGGCGCCGGGGCGTGACGGTGGCGCTGGCGGTGCTCGTGCTGGTGGGCTCGGGCGCCGTGGCGCTGCGCTTCGAGGAGGCGCAGGCGTCGCTGGAGACGCGCGGCGCGGTGGCGTCGCACGGTGGCGCTCAGCCGTGGGACGAGGCGGCGGTGACGGCGGCGCTGGCGGCGGGGCAGCCGGTGTTCGTGGACTTCACGGCGGACTGGTGCCTCACGTGCAAGTTCAACGAGCGCACCGTGCTGTCGCGCGACGACGTGCGGCAGGCGTTCCTGAAGCACAACGTGGCGTTCTTCGTGGCGGACTGGACGCGGCGGGACGCGCGCATCACCACGAAGCTGGCGGATCATGGCCGCGCGGGCGTGCCCATGTACCTGGTGTTGAGCCCGGGCGCGCCGGACAAGCCGGAGGTGCTCAACGAGCTGCTCACCGCGGACAGCGTCATCACGGCGGTGCAGCGCGCGGCGGAGTGTGGGTCGCCGTTGAAGGGTGGCTCGGTGGTGTGCGCCCGGCCTTGAGCCGGGAGTGAAGTCGGGTTTGTGTTGTTCGTTCGTGCGCAGCGTTCAACTCATTGGAGGTTCCGTCATGAAGCAGGTCTTCAAGGCACTCGCTCTCACCGCGGCTTTCGTGTCCGCCCCCGTCTTCGCTGCTGACAACGCGGAGGTGGGCAAGCCCGCTCCGGCGTTCACGCTGAAGGACGAGGCGGGCAAGGCCCACTCGCTGTCCGAGTACAAGGGCAAGGTGGTGGTGCTCGAGTGGACGAACCCGGAGTGCCCGTTCGTGAAGCGGCACTACGAGGCCAAGACGATGCAGACCACGCAGAAGGGCTTCGACGCGAAGAAGGTGGTGTGGCTGACGGTGGACTCGTCCTCCACGCACAACGCGAAGAGTGCCGCGGACTGGAAGAAGAAGGAAGGCTTCAGCCAGCCGGTGTTGCTGGACACGGACGGCGCGGTGGGCAAGAGCTATGCGGCGAAGACGACGCCGCACATGTACGTCATCGACGGTGAGGGCGTGGTCCGCTACGCGGGCGCCATTGATAACGACCCGCGCGGCAAGGAAGCCACCAAGGTGAACTACGTGCAGACGGCGGTGGACGCGCTCATCAACGGCAAGCAGGTGGCGAACCCGACCTCCGAGCCCTACGGCTGCTCCGTGAAGTACAAGAGCTGAGCCGCTGTGACGTCATGAGGTTTGAAGGCCCGTGTTCCCGCGAGGGGACGCGGGCTTTTTCATTTCGCGTCGCGGTGGGCGTAGTCCGGGCCCAGGCCTTCGATGCGGTAGGCATTGCCGGGGTAGGTGCGGTTGAGCGTCGTCTCCAGGGTCGACGGGTAGCGCTCCAGGGAGACGTGGCGTTTGACGCGCTTGCGCAGCTTGAGGGCGCCTCGGACCAGGCCGCCCACCCAGGCGGGTGGGGAGTCGAACTGGATGGCGGGGAGCAGGCGCGGCGGTACCAGGCTGAGGCTGATGGGGGCCACGAGCGGACGCAGCGGGCGTGGCACCCAGCCGGCGAGGATGTTCACCGTGGACTGGGCCACACGGTGGCTGGCGGCGTCGGGGACGAACTCGCGCGCCTCGTAGTCTCGGATGAAGGCGTCGTAGGCGGGCTTGTCCTCGGGGATGTCCTTCAGGCCCATGCGGCGGCCGATTTCGCACCAGTAATGGAACCAGGCCTCCTGCTCGTGCTGGGTGAAGGGACGCCAGCCGAACTCCTGCATCCACTGGATGGGGAAGTCGATGAACGTCCACAGCACGAAGAGGAAGTCCTCGTTCGGGATGCGGAAGAAGGAATGGATGTGGTTCATCTGCTCCAGCGAACGGTGTCCCGCCTCGCCCTCCCAGCCGCACTCCATGAACCGCGCGATGAGCATGCGCGTGTCGTCGTAGCGCTTCTGGCCTCGCTTGTTGAACTCACCCGTGCGGTCCAGGAGGCGGGAGACGGAACGGCTGCCGTAGGTGTGGAAGAGGGCGATCTCCGTGGACCGCACGATGTCGAAGGGGAACTCGTAGTTGGTCAGCAGGTGCACGATGCGCTGGCAGTCACGCCGTGCATCCAGGGAGGCGATCTCCCGGCTCACTTCGGGCAGACGCGCTCGCCAGAACGGCTTCCGATAGACGGGGCCGGGCACGCGAGCGGCGGAAGGCCTTCCCTCGCCGCTGAAGGGACAGCCGGAGGGGACAGCGTCCTCGGGGTGATGGGCCGGGTCGGTCATGGCGGGGCGGCTCCGGGAAGCAAGGCGATTGGTGATGCTACCCCGCTCCACGACGGCATGCCGTGCCCCTGCCGACCCGTGTGTCTTATGCAGTGGCCTTGTCGGGGGATGGGACGCGCCGGACCTTGTCCTGGAGGGCAGGACATCCAGACAGGAGACGCGACCATGGCCAGCAACAAGGGGCCGCCGGTGAAGGGGCCCGAGCGCACGGATACCCACAGCGCGGAGGAACTGGAGCGTGAAGCCAGGCACCAGCGCCCGGGCACCGAACGGGGCGACGTGACGGACGAGGACGTAGGCGAGGACCGCATCCTCCAGAAAGGCATTGGCGGCTACGGCGCGCAGGAGGGCACGGAGCCCGCGAGGGAAGCGCCGCCGCTCAGCGACGACGGCGACCGGTAGCTTTGGCCGTCGCTCGGCGGGCGGGGGCGCCGGGGAGCCGAGCCGCGGAAACCTGTCCGACAGTCGGACAGGTTTTGAGGCCGCGCCGGGCGGGAGGCGCACGGCCTGGAGACCTGGGGGCCTAGAGTGCCGCCATGGCCTCCGCCCGCCTCGTGCGTTCCTGCTGCGTCCTGGTGTTGTTGTTCTTCGCGATGCCAGGGGTGGCGCAGGAGACGCCTGCCCCGGACGCAAAGGCGTGGCTCGCGGAGCACAACGCGGAAGCGGTGCGCGTGAACCAGACCGCGATGGGCATCCTGTTCGGCTGGGCGGTGCTGAACATCGGCACGGGCGTCGCCGGACATTTCGCGAGCGAGGGCGAGACGCGGGCCTTCTTCCAGGCGAACGCGGCCTGGAACGTGGTGAACCTGGTCATCGCGGGGTTCGGCTATCACGGACAGGCGACGGCGGATCCTGCCTCATGGGACCTGGCGCGCAGCCTGTCCGAAGGACAGCAAATGGAGAAGGTGCTGCTCCTCAACGCCGGCCTGGACGTGGGCTACATCGCCTTCGGCGGGTTCCTGTGGGAGCGCGGAATGCGCAAGGACTCGGAGCGCCTGCGAGGTTGGGGCAAGAGCGTGCTCGTGCAGGGCGCGTTCTTGTTGGTGTTCGATGGCGTGCTCACGTTCCTCAACGCGAAGCTGAACGGGGAGCTCACGGCGCGCCTGGTGCCCGCGCCGGATGGCGTGGGCTTGATGCTGACGTGGCCGTGAGCCTCAGACGCGCGCGTGCCATTCGAGCCCGCCGGGCAGGGGCCGTGCCGCGAACTCCAGGTGGATGACCCGGCGGTGCGCGGGGACGCGTGCCGGTGACGAGGCGTGCAGCAGCAGGGGCCGCATCACCAGCAGGCCGCAGCGGGGCACGAGGCAGTCCACGGGAGCGCTTCGTTCAAGCCATCCTGGGATGCTCGAAGAGGACAGACGGCCTTCACGGTGTGAACTCGCGAGCACGCGCACGGGGCCGTTGTCCTCTCCGCAGTCGTCCAGGTGGACGCGCACCGCGACCATGTCCTCCAGGACGGACGTGGGGGGCTGCACGCAGGGCACACCGGCCTTCTCCGTCCAGGGACCGAAGCCGGGCACGTCGCGGTGTTCGCGCACGGCGACGGTGAGGTCTTGGTGCCAGATGACCTTCCAGTTCGCGTCCGGTGTCTTGTCGAACAGCAGGCCTCGCACCGCGAAGCAGTGTGGGCCCAGGACGGACTCGGCGGCTTCGCGCACCGGATTTGAGCGGGCCAGCTCGCGGACGGCGTGCACGTTCTCCAGCAGGTTTCGCACGCCGCCTCGCCGCTGGGAGGTCGCGGCTTCTTCATTCACGGGACGCAGGGCCTGGAGCAGGGCGTCCGCGGTGGCTGGCGTGATTCCCTGCGGGAGGATGGCGAAGCCCTCGCGCTCGATGCGTGCGGCCAGTTCCTCCGAAGCCATGTCGTGCGCCGTCGATGGGGACATCGTGGAGCGCAGCATAACGGGGGCGCGGTTCCACGCGGGACACCTGCCCGGTGGAACCGGAGCCCGGAAGGCTCAGGCCGCCACCGGTTCGCGGCGGTGGCGGGCCCGGGCGGAGACGTCCTTGCGGCGGCCCTTGCGCAGCACGTCCAGGTGCACCTCTTCCTCGGTGGCGAGCGCCATCAGCCGCTGCAGGTCGTCCACGCTGTTGACCGGCCGGCTGTTGATGCCGAGCAGCAGGTCGTCAGGCTGGAGTCCGGCGTCGTCCGCGGGCGTGCCCTCCTGCACCTTCAACACGCGCACGGCTCGTGGCTGGCCGGTGTCCTTCGCGAGCGCGGGCTCCAGGTTCACCGCCGTGGCGGCGATGCCCAGGAACTTCCGGTCCACCCGGCCGCGCTGGATGAGCAGGCTCGCGACCCATGCCGCCGTGGTGGCGCTCACCGCGAAGCCGATGCCCTGCGCGAATGGCAGCACCAGCGTGTTGAGCCCCACCACACGCCCGCGCGTGTCGAGCAATGGCCCGCCGGAGTTGCCCGGGTTGATGGCCGCATCTGTCTGGAGCATTCCCTCCAGGATGACGCCGTCAGGCAGTGTGATGCTGCGGTTGATGGCGCTCACCACGCCCAGCGACACCGACTGCTCCAGGCGGAAGGGATTGCCAATGGCCATCACCAGCTGCCCCACCCGCACCGTCTCCGGATCCGCGAGCGGCAGCGTGGGGAAGTCATCGCCTTCCGCGCGCACCACCGCGAGGTCCGTGGGCGCATCCCCGCCCACCAGCGTGGCCCGGCGCTCCTCGCCGTTGTGGAGTTGCACGGTGAGGCGCTTGGGCGTGCGCATCACCACGTGCCGGTTGGTGAGCACGTAGCCGTCCGGCGTGAGGAACAGGCCGGTGCCGTGGCCGCGCGCGTGCTCCACGCCCACCACGGCAGGAGCCGCGCCGGCCACGAGTCCTTCCAGGTCATCCGAGAGTTGCTGCAACAGTTTCATCGCCGGCTCCTTTCAAGAACGCTTGCCCACGGTGATGGGCACCTCGCGCAGCTCGCCCGCGCGCAACACCTTCGCCTGGACGGACGTGCCCACCTTCTCGTCGCCCAGGTAGCCCAGCAGGTCCTCCACGCCGTGCAGCGACTGGCCGCCCAGGCTCACCAGCACGTCGCCCAGCACCAACCCGGCCTTCTGCGCGGGCCCGTCTGGATCCACGGAGAGCAGGATGAGGCCCGCCTTCGTGCCTTCGATTTCACGAGGCAGGCGCACCGGGTAGGCGCCCACGCCCAGGTAGCCGCGGCGGATGCCTCCGTGCTCGCGCAGGGAGTTCGCCACGCGTGTCAGCGTGCTGCCGGGGAGCACGACCGCGGCGGTGCGGGAGAAGGCCGCAGTGGGGATGCCCAGGAAGCGGCCCTGCGCGTCCACCAGTGCGCCGCCGGAGAAGCCCGGGGGCAGGTCCGCGTCGGTCTCCAGGTAGCGGTCCACCTGTCCGCCCGCGTGCGTGCGCCAGTCGCCGCCGAACGCGCTGACGATGCCCAGCGTGGCCCGCGCCGTGCGCCCCGGCCGGCCGATGGCCAGGACGATGTTGCCCACCTTCACGTCATCGAGCTGCGCGGGCGCGAGCGCGGTGAGCCCGGTGGCGTCGGCCTTGAGGAGCGCGAGGTCGGTGCTCGGGTCGCGGCCGACGAGCTCGGCGGACACCGAGCGGCCGTCCGCGAGGCCCACCTGGATGGAGCCCTCGTGTTCGACCGCGTGGCTGGTGGTGAGGATGTGACCATCGGCGTCCCAGATGACGCCGCTGGCGCCCCGGCGACGGCGGGCCTCGACGCGGACGAGGGAGGGAGCGATGCGCTCGACGACGGTGGAGATGGACTGCGAGAGGGATTGGAGGGTGTCGGTGGACATGGCGTGTTCCTTTCGAGCCTGAAACTAAAGGGCTCGAAATCGCGCCACATCGGCGGACCGGGCAGGACGGGGACCTACCCGTTCGGGCAGGACGCCTCTCCTTCCGGTCAGGACCCTGGTGCTTCGGGCAGGAGGTTCAGCTCACCTTGCGGAAGCGCTCGTAGCGCTCTTCCAGGTAGAGCTTCTTGGGCCGCAGCTCCTTCGCGCGAGGCAACTGGAGCGTCTTGCCCACGAAGCCCTTCAGCGCGTGCTCCAGCGTGGGGCCGTCCCGGGTGGCGAGCAGGCTGGGCGCCAGCTCGATGACGCCGTCGGGTCGGAAGCCCATCAGGTTCGTGTCGAAGGCGCCGTGGTGGAGCCGGCACAGCGCCAGTCCGTTGGAGACTTCCGCGTGGCCGCGTTCGTCGCGGTCCGGAAGGATGTGGGCGCCGTCCAGCAGTTCCTTGCGAGGAAACGCGCAGACGGCGCAGCGGTGTTCGTAGGCGTTCAGGACATGCTGACGGAAGGCCGCCTGATGCAGCCGCTTCTTGGCCTGTACCGTCGTGTATCTCCGTTCCAGCGGCAGCAGCTTCGTGTCCGCCACATAGCGCTGAGGCTGGAGCTGCTTCACGGTTTCAGGCTCGGACACCATGACGTGGAAGGAGTGCGAGGCGCGGTCCACGTCGGAGATGTAGACGGGCCACAGGGGCCGATAGAAACCGGGCTCGATGCCGTAGAGGTAGATGAGCGGTGCGTCCAGCTCCTGCGCGCGCACGAGCCGGCGGTTGTCACGCGCCTTCACGTCCGTGCCCTGGAACTTGTAGAGGAAGGCTCCGTCCGAGGCGATGTTGTCATCGTCATACCGGGCGACGCGGGTTCCTCGCGGCACGGTGGTCTTGATGGACAGCGCGGTCTCCTGCATCTGCCGGGGCCAGAAGATGCCGCGCGTCCGGTTGGCGAACAGGTGCTGCTCGCCGTGGAGCTGGAAGCCCTCCGCGATGATTTCCCACGGCAGCACTTCACCGTACCGCTCCACCAACGCCTGCAAGGCATTGAAGGCCGCCAGTCGGATGGCCTGGTCGCTGTCGGAGGGCGTGGGCACGGGTCCACGACCAGGTTACCAGGCTCAGCCCCGTTCGAGCAGGGCTCCCCCCGGGCCGAAGCCCAGGGACAGGCACAGCACGCGGCGTCCCTTCACCTGGGGGGCCCGCCGCGCGGACTCGGCCGCCAGCTCCGCGTCGTTGAGCACGAGCACCTTGCCTCCCGTGTCCGGCAGGCCCGCGTGGGCGAGGATGTCCGGGACCAGGGCGGCCGTGCCCTCGAAGCCGTAGGTGCAGCCTCCGGGCATCAGGTCCTCATCCAGCGGGCACGGCAATGCCAGACACAGCGCGTCCGGAGGCTCGCGGCTGTCCTCCGCGAGGAACGTCCGCAGCGCTCCCGAGATGAACGCCACCGTGTCCCGGATGTGATGGCCGTCCGCCGGACGCGGCTGACCGATGAACAGCGGGGGCAGGGTGGAGAGGTTCCGCTCAACGACGCGCGTGGCTCCGGCTCGTGCGAGCTTGATGCTTGTCTGCCCCACGTCCACGCAGAGCGGACTTCGCGCACCCGTTGCTTCCAGCATGCGCAGCCCCGCGCGCACGGGGGCGAAGCGTGGTGACAACGCGATGTGTACCGGGCAGCGCAGCGACGCCGTGGCCTCCCTCAACGCGGCGGGAAAGCCGTCCAGCTCCGCCAGACCTCCACTCAGGTACGCCGCATCCGGCGCGTGCTTCTTCACCAGCAGCGAGAGCGCTTCCGCCAGCGGAAGCATCACGCGGGCCGCGAGTCTGGCTCCGGGCACTCCCGCACGCCGGTCGTCCTCCACCCACGGGGAGCCCAGCAGCTCCCACAGCTCGCGCCCGAACACGGGCAGGTTCCACACCTCCAGCGGTGTGATCCCCTCAGGGTGATGCCGGCGAGGACTCCACCTGGAGGCGTTCATTCCACGAGCCCGGCGATGCGTTCAGCGGCGGTCTTCGCCCCATCATGCGCGCGGTAGGAGCGGGAGATCTCCGCCACGCGGTCGCGCATCGGCGACTTCGGTGCGAGCAGTTGCGCGATGGCCTCGCGGCACGACTCCACCGTGAGGGTCCTCGGGTCCCTCGCGAGCCCTGCTCCGGCCTTCTCCAGGAAGTGCGCCTGCACGGGCTGGTCGTTGCACACCGGCAGCAGCAGCATGGGCACTCCCGCCGTCATCGCCTCCATCACGGAGTTGGCGCCGCCGTGGGAGATGAACGCCGCCGCGCGCTCCAGCACCTGTCGCTGCGGCGTGTAGCGCACCGCCACCACGTCACCGGGCAGCGTGCTCGGGAAGTCCGTGTCCGCCAGCTCGCCCGCGCACAACACCAGCGTCACGCCGAAGGGCTTCGCGGCCTCCGCGATGATGCGGAACAGCTCCGGCTGATAGGAGATCTGACTGCCGAAGGACACGTACAGCACCGGCTTTTCGCCCAGCCGCTCCCAGGGGAAGGCCACCTCGTCACCCCGGGCTTCCGGCGGAATGGAAGGGCCCACCAGCAGCGTGTCTGGAGGCACTCCCGCGTCCGGGCCCAGGAAGGCCTCGGTGGCGAAGATGACGTTGAGCCGGGGCGACAGACACTCGCAGGTGCGGAAGCGCGCGTCGAAGCCGTGACGGCGGAACAGGGCCTGACGGTCGTCCTTCAGCGCCCGCACGTTGCGCAGCAGGGGAATCTCCGGCCTTGGCTCCAGCAGCGTGAGCGCGGAGGACACGCCTGCCCACGGGATTCCCTCCGTGTGCGCCGCGAGCACCGCCGCGTACTGCATCCCGTCCAGCGCCATCACGTCGGGACGGAAGGCGCGCACCACCTCGCGCACGGGCTCCAGGAGCGCGGGTGCCGCGTCCAGCAACAGGCCTCGGATCCACTTCCCCAGCGCCACGTCATCGAGCACCAGCTTCGCCAGCGCTTCGCCTCCTGTCTCGATGCCCGGCGGCGCGGCTTCGTCGCGCGGCAGGCGCAGCACCTCCACGCCCAGGGCTTCGAGCTGCGGCGCGGGTTCGGGGATGCACAACCATCCGACGGTGTGCCCCAGGCGGCGCAGCCATTGGGCCACGCCGACCATCGGGTTGAGGTGGCCCTTTTCGGGCGAGGTGGCGATGAGGACTCGGGACATTCAGGGGGGCGCCTTGGTGTGGGCCTGGAGCATGGCCAGGGACATGAGGCGCATCAACAACCGATCGATCGGTCCGGCCTGCGCGTCATCGGGGGACATGCGGATGTAGCGAGTCATCAAGCCCAGCATCGCTTGCGTATCGATGACCTCGAGGGAGTACAGCCGATCGGGAGAGAGCCAGGCGCGATACAGCTCCAGCCAGCGTGACCGCACCGGACTGGAGAGGGCGGTGTGCCCATACCGGGGCGTCTTGCGCGCGAGGCGGACCTCGTCCGGCACCAGGGACCGCACCGCGTGCCGGAACAGCCACTTGCCGAACCCGTCCCTCTGCAGCACGGACTCCGGCAGGGCCAGTGCCATCCGCGCGAAGCCTTCATCCAGGTACGGCGTGCGGACCGTGAGCCCATGGGCCCGGGCGCCCCGCAGCTCGGGCGGGAGGATGAGCTCGGCCAGCACCCACTTCGCGTATCGCAGCTCCTCGGAGGGAAGAGTCTCTTTCGAGGGCAGATCCCAAGGCGCGGGCAGCGAGGCGAGCACGGTCCCCAGGTTGTCCACAGGGGGGCCTCGCGAGGCGTGATCGCTGTTCAGGCGCTCGGAAACAGTCCTCAAGTTGTCCACAGGTGGGAAGTCTCCACGATGTCCCATGGCTTGATCGGAACCGCCATTTCCAGAGGGCGGAAGCCCCGTGGATGGGTTTGATTCCTGATCGCCACGCGGAGCCCCATCCAGGGGCCTCCCCGAGTTGTCCACAGCCCCCCGTGCCACTCCGGGGGGCTCTTCATGATCGCGCGAGCCGGCTGGGAACGGCGCCCGCAACTTGTCCACAAGCGCCGCGCCTTCGAATCCCAGCGCCCACAAGGCCAGCGTGCGGTCCTCGTCCACGCGAGCCTTCGCCGAGGCGAGCGCGTCCGGGGTGCCCTGGAGCACTTCGTCCGCTCCCGCGCCGCTCAGGAGGACGGGGCCCGCGCCCTGCCGCCGGGCCTCCAGATAGAACGCGTAGCTGGCCACGGCCCGGGCGTTGAGGATGACCGTCTGGTTGGCGAGCACCGCGTGCTCGAACAGGTCCGGGAGCACGGAGTCCGGGATGAGCACGTCCACCAGCTCCGCGCCCGTCACCTTCGCCATCCGCCGCGCGTTGCTCCGCTCCACCGCGTCCGCGAAGTGCACGTCCATGGTCCACGCACGCACCTTCCCCGGTGCGTGCCGCGCGGCCATCGCGCACAGGGCCGCGCTGTCCACCCCGCCGCTCAGACTCACCTCGTGCGCGCCCGCTTCGACATGCGCCCGCACGGTGTCGGACCAGACGGCCAGCAGCCGTGCCCCGAGCCCTTCCTCATCCCGTGCCTCCGCCTCCCGCATGACTCGCGGCAGCGCCACGCCGATAGGCTCCGTGTCTGGCCGCAGGTCCGCGTTGGACGCGCGGGCATGGAACAGCAGGTCGCTCATCGCGCGGGGAGACAGGCCCCGCGCGGGAGGCACCTTGGGAGGTCGGGTCGGCATGCGGTCCGCATCATAGGGAGCTGGGAGTCGTCAGCGGAAAGTCAGGGAGGGTGAGATAACCCTCCTGGACAGCGCGAACAGGGAAGGGCGGGACATGAGGACGGATGCGGTGGACGTCGTGTTGCGGGAGCGCTTCGGGCTGGAGTCCTTCCGGCCCGGACAGCGCGAGGTGCTCACGGAGCTGCTCAAGCCCCACGGCTCCGCGCTCGCGGTGTTCCCCACGGGCGGCGGCAAGTCGCTGTGCTACCAGCTCCCCGCGCTGCTGCTCGAAGGGCTCACGGTGGTGGTGTCACCGCTCATCGCGTTGATGAAGGATCAAATCGACGCGCTTGAGCGGCGGGGCATCCGCGCCGCGCGGTTGGACTCCTCCCTGTCGCTGGAGGAGTCGCGCGAAGTGACGGAGTCCCTGCGCGATGGAACGCTGAAGCTCCTCTACGTGGCACCGGAGCGCTTCAACAACGAGCGCTTCATGGGGCTCTTGAGCGAGCTCTCCATCTCCCTCTTCGCGGTGGACGAAGCACACTGCGTCTCCGAGTGGGGCCACAACTTCCGGCCGGACTACCTCAAGCTCGCGCAGGCGGCCCGCACGCTCCGGGCCGAGCGCATCCTGGCGCTCACCGCCACGGCCACGCCGCAGGTGGTGCATGACATCTGCGAGGGCTTCGGCATCCCGGAGTCACAAGCGGTCGTCACCGGCTTCTACCGGAACAACCTCACGCTGGAGACCACGCCCACGGGCCTGGAGGCGCGCGATGCCCTGCTGGTGGAGCGGCTCAAGTCGCGCCCGCCCGGCACCACCATCGTCTACGTCACGCTGCAGAAGACCGCGGAGCGCGTGGCGGCGCTCTTGAGCGCGGAGGGCCTGCCCGCCAGCGCCTACCACGCGGGCCTGGAGTCCGAGGATCGCGAGCGGGTGCAGGATGCGTGGACCCACTCCGCGAAGGGCATCGTCGTGGCGACCATCGCGTTCGGGATGGGCATCGACAAGGCGGACGTGCGCGCCGTGTATCACTACAACCTGCCCAAGGGCCTGGAGAGCTACAGCCAGGAGATCGGCCGCGCGGGCCGTGATGGCAAGGCATCCGTCGTGGAGTTGCTCGCGTGCCCGGACGACGTGCCCACGCTGGAGAACTTCGCGCTCGGAGACACGCCGCTACCGGAGGCGCTGACGGCGCTGGTGAAGGAGCTGTTGTCCTCGGGGCCGGAGCTGCACCTGGACATGTATGCGCTGGGCAACCGCCACGACCTGCGGCCCCTGGTGTTGCGCACGGCGCTGACGTACCTGGAGCTGGAGGGGGTGCTGCGCCAGGGCACGCCGTTCTACGCGGGCTACAAGGTGCAGCCGGCGGGCTCGGTGGACGCGCTCGTGGGGAAGTTCCAGGGTGAGCGCGCGCGCTTCGTGAAGGAACTGTTCGCGCACGCGAAGAAGGGGCGCACCTGGTACACGTTCGACCCCGCCGAAATCGCGAAGGCGTTGGACCAGCCTCGAGACCGCGTGGTGAAGGCGCTCGACTACTTCCAGGAGCAGGGCTACGCGGAGGTGCAGGTGGCCGAACCGCGTCAGCGCTACACGCGGCTGCGCGAGCGCGAGGACCCGAAGGCGCTTGTGTCCCTGTTGCAGGAGCGCTTCCAGAAGCGAGAGGTCCAGGAGGTGTCGCGCGTGCGCGACGTGCTCCGGCTCGTCACGCACGACGGCTGCCAGAGCAACGCGCTGGTGGCCCACTTCGGTGAGCAGCGCGAAGCACCGTGCGGTCACTGCACCTTCTGCCGCACGGGCGTGGCGCGCGTGCTGCCGCCGCCGCATCCACGGCCGGACCTGCGCGAACAACTGGACGCGGCCACGTTCCGGTCGCTCGTCGCGAAGCATCCGGAGGCGCTGGGCCATCCAAGGCAGGCGGCCCGCTTCCTCTGTGGCCTGAGCAGCCCCGCGCTCTCCAAGGCGAAGCTCAGCGGGCACAAGCTCTTCGGCACCCTGGCGGAGTGGCCGTTCGCTCAGGTGCTGATGTTCTGTGAAGCGCGCTAACCGATCGCGGCCCGCAGGCTCGGTGAGAAGGGGGGCAGGACGGCCAGGGTCTTCGCTCTGAGTGCCTGCCGGTCCCGCCCCGCGCCTTCCTGGAGCGCTCGACGGAAGGGGGCATGGGTGAGCGCCCAGAACCGCAGCTCGCGCCCGTAGTCCGAGTCGAGCCGCGCCGCCTTCTGCTCATCGACCCCGAGCGTGGTCGCGAGGCCCCTCAGGACGTCGGCTTGCGGGAGACCGCTGAAGGTGGCGGCCACGGTGTCCGAGGACTCATGGAGGAGCGCCCTCGCGGTGAACGACTCCAGCTCCGTCACGTCCGGGAGCGGGGATTCGAGGCACGCCTTCGCGTTGACGAGGCCGGCGCCCCACGCGAGCTGGCTCTGAGGCCAGCTGTCACAGGTGGCGCGGAGCACATGGCGGAAGACCTGCGCGAGCGTCGGTCCTCCCTGGTACTTCGCGAGCAGGTTGTCCCGGCCATGGTGCGCCAGCCAGAGCGCGGCGATCCCCGCGACGGTGGCCGTCGCATACGAGGTGCCGCTGCTCTGCCCGACCTTGTCGACGGGCTGCGCCACCCAGACGTTCTCACCCGGGCCGGTGGCGTCGACCGCCTTGCCCCAGGCGGAGAAGGCCCAGGGTTGTGCGCTCGCGTTGCACGCGGCCATCGCGACGACTTCGTCGTAAGCGCCCGGCCAGACGACGATGGGCCCCGTGTAGTTGCCCGCGGCGGCGATGACGATGATGTTCTCGCGCACGGCCTGCTGGATGACCCGGTGCAGCCCCGCGTTGGGCAGCCACCCGAGGCTGATGCTGATGACGTGGACCCGCCGCTGGATGGCGAACCCGATGGAGTCGCGCAGCCGGTCGACGCCCACGTTGAACAGCACGGGCGAGGGGACGAAGAGCGTGGGCTTCGCGACGCGCAGCGGGATGACCTCGGCCTTCGGCGCGACGCCATCGACGAACAGCTTCGGTCCGTCCACGCTCGGGTCGTTGTACGGGCTCGACATGACGCTCGCGGTGCCCAGTCCGTGGCCTCCGCCGGGATTCTCCGTCGTGGGGTCATCGTCGATGAAGTCCCAGCCCAGGCTCGGCGTGAAGTTCGGTCCCAGCTCGGGGCTGGGCAGGTAGCCGCTGTCCGGATGGCCGATGAGGATGCCCTCGCCCTGGCTCGCGCCGCCGGTCAGCTGCCACGCCTCGCCTGCTTTCACGAAGCGCGGGCTCCAATCGCAATCGTTCTCGTTGAGCGTCCCGGGTCCAGCCTCCGCCGTCTGTGCCTTGAGGAGCGTGGGCGCCGTGTCCGTGACGGCGGTTTGCTCCGCGTAGACCGCCTCGAAGGCCGGATCCGCGTCCTCCACGCTCGGGTCCGACTGGAGGCGGCGCGCCAGCTCCCACGCGTGTCCCGGCTCGACGGTGCCGGGAGGGAGGAGGTCGAACGCACGCCCGGTGGGCTCGAACGGCACCGGGCGGATGATCCACGGCTCCGCTCCGACGAGCGCGGCCACAACCTTCTCCAGGGTAGCCCGGTCGAAACCCTCACGGAGGAGGACGTCGAGGGTGCGGAGCTTCGCGGACTCGAACTGCTCGGGCGGCGCCATGGGCGCACCTGTATCCCTGTGACTTCGTGGAGGGATACGGGCCCCCAGGGCGGTGGCTGCGTGAACAGCTGGACGTGGCCACGTCACTCCAGAGAGGGGGCCTCCGATATAAACGCCTCCGAGCGAATATTTCGGAACCCCTCCCTCAGTGCCTTTGTCGAGAAATCCCTGCTCGCGCGCGATTACGCCTCACGGCATCTTGATGTGCAGGGGGCATGGCAGGCCGCACGGCGTTTGACGCGAAGTGGGGGCGGTAATGCCGCCTCCCTCCCGCCAGGATAGGCTTGCCGCATGGCGACGTTGATCCCCACCCTCAACCAGTGCCTCTCGCGGATGCAGGCCGGGGAGAAGCGGTTTGCTCGCCGGTTGGAGGAGAAGCTCGAGGACGACTACCTGCTCTGGTACGACGTCCCCATCGGGGGAACGGGCCACCATCCGGACTTCATGGTCCTGCATCCGCGCCGGGGGCTGCTGGTCCTCGAGGTGAAGGACTGGAAGCGCGACACCCTCCAGAACATCGACAAGTCGCGCGCGGTCCTGATGACAGAGACGGGCCTCAAGGAGGTGGCCAACCCCTTCGAGCAGTCGCGTGTCTACGCCCAGGAGATCGCGACGCTGCTCCAGCGCGACCCGATGCTCGTGTGTGCCGATGGCCCGCATCGGGGCCGGCTCGTCCTGCCCTGGAGCCATGGCGTCGTGCTCTCGAACATCACCCGGAAGCAGTTCGACGAGGGCGACCTTGGGAAGGTGCTGCCGCCCTCTCGCGTCATCTGCCGGGATGAGATGGCGGAGGACGTTGACCCCGAGCGGTTCCAGAAGCGCCTCTGGGACATGTTCCCGTGGTCGCCTCCGCAGCCCATCTCACTGCCTCAACTGGACCGGATCCGCTGGCACGTCTTCCCCGAACTCCGGATTGGCAGCGGCCCGCTCGCCCGTTCCGCGCCGGTCCAGGCGGAGCTGGAGCTTTCGATTCCAGACCTCATCCGCATCATGGACCTCCAGCAGGAGCAACTGGCTCGCAGCCTGGGCGAGGGGCACCGGGTCATCCACGGGGTCGCGGGCTCCGGCAAGACGATGATCCTGGGCTACCGCTGCCTGCAGCTGGCCCGGACGCTCCGTCGCCCCATCCTCGTCCTCTGCTTCGGGAAACCGCTCTATGGCTGGCTGGAACAGCTGCTGCGCGCCCAGGGGCTCTCAGCGCAGGTGGTCATCCAGACCTTTCATGCCTGGTGCCACGCCCAGCTCCGCCACTTCCACGCGGGACTTCCACCCCAGGGGCTGCCGCCCGGTGAGTTCGCGGAGCAGCTCGTCCAGCGGGTCATCGCCGCCGTGGATCGCGGCCTCATTCCCCGGGAGCAGTACGGAGCCGTGCTCATCGACGAAGGGCATGACTTCCATCCAGAGTGGTTCAAGCTCATCTCTCAGATGGTGGACCCGGGGACGAATTCGCTCCTGCTGCTCTACGACGACGCCCAGTCCATCTACCCGCACAAGCGGTTCAGCTTCCGGAGCGTGGGCATCCAGGCCCAGGGCCGTACCACCATCCTGCGACTGAACTACCGCAACACCGCGGACATCCTCCAGTTCGCCGCGGACTTCGCGCGAGAGGTGCTGACTCCCAGCGACGCGGACGAAGATGGCGTCCCGCTCGTCCAACCCCAATCCGCGGGACGCCGTGGACCTGCGCCGAAGGTCGTCACACTGCCCAACCTGCATGAAGAACTGCGCTACATCACGGGACGCTTCCAGCAGCTCCACGCGGAAGGCCACGCCTGGAATGAGATGGCGCTGCTCTATCGCAGCTCGGATATCGGCCAGCGTGCCGTCCAGCACCTGAATCACGTGGGCATTCCTCTGCAGTGGGTGGGCAAGAACTCTGGCCAATCCGCCTTCAAATCTTCCGAGGCCAGCGTGAAGGTCCTGACCTTCCACTCCAGCAAGGGGCTGGAGTTCCCAGTTGTCGCCATACCCCGGCTCAAGCGTCCGGCTCCCGAGCGGCCTGATGCAAAGGAGGAAGCTCGCTTGCTCTACGTAGCCATGACCCGGGCGATGGACCAACTCGTCCTCACCGCGAGCTGAAGACGGACCTCTTTTCTGTGTCGGGGATAGACTCCCGCTCCGTGCGCTACGAGCTTCACGACAGCCGCGTCCTCACCTGGTCCCTGGAGACGCATGTCACCACGCACTGCAACCTGCGCTGCGCGCAGTGCTGCCCGCTGTCGCCGCACCTGCCCGCGTGGGCCGTGTCCCCCCAGGCGCTGGCCGAGGACCTGCGCCGCCTCTCACGCGTGCTCAAGCCCAACGTCTTCAAGCTGACCGGCGGTGAGCCCTTCCTCCACCCGGACCTGCCCGCCGTGCTGGACGTGGTGCGCGCCTCCGGGCTCACCGAGCAGGTGTCCGTCACCACCAACGGCTTCCTCGCCCAGAGCGCCCCCGACGCCGTGTACGAACGGCTCGACCGGATGACCCTGTCGTTCTACACGTCCGCGCCCCTGCCTGAACGCTCCATCGCCCGCATCACCGAGCGCTGCGACCGGCACGGCGTCCACCTCACGGTGAAGGCCATCGACCGCTTCCAGCGCATCACCCCGGACGCGCCGCTCACGTCCGACGCGGAGGTGCGGGACGTCTTCGACAAGTGCTGGCTCAAGCAGCGCTGTCACCTGGTCCACCAGGGCCGCTTCTTCACCTGCACCCGGCCGCCCCACGTCGCCGCCGTCTTCGCCGCGGAGCATCCGCACCTGCCCGCGCTCGTTGAACACGACGGCGTGTCGCTGGATGACCCGGACCTGCTCACGCGCCTGTTGGGCTACCTGGAGAGGGACACGCCGCTGGCCACTTGCCGCCATTGCCTGGGCTCCAGCGGTCCCTGGGAACCCCACGCGCAGCTGCCGCGCGCCCGCGCCGCTTCCTGATCAGGGCGCCGGAGCTCCCACGTCCGCCGACGGTGCGAGCAGGGGCAGCTCCACGGTGAAGACGGAGCCCAGGCCCAGGCGGCTCTCCACTCGCACCGTGCCGCCCATGGCCTCCACCAGCGTGCGGGTGATGTAGAGGCCCAGGCCCAGGCCTCCGTAGTGCCGGTCGCTCACCGCGCGCTCGAAGCGGCCGAAGAGGCGCGGCAGGGACTCCTCCGAGATGCCGATGCCCTGGTCCCGCACCGTCAGCGCCGCCTTGCCGTCGCGCGTCTCCAGGCGGACCTGGATGGGGCGCCCCTGGCCGTACTTGATGGCGTTGTCCACCAGGTTCACCACCACCTGCTCCAGCCGCGGCCGGTCCCAGACGCCCATCGTCATGGCGTCCGCGCTCTCCAACTGGAGCACGGAGCCGGAGCGCGTGGCGGGGCCCTCGTAGGCGGCCACCACGTCGCGCACCAGCTCCACCAGGTCCATGGGCACGCACTCCAGCGACAGCCGCCCGGCCGCGATGCGCGACACGTCCAGCAGGTCGTTCACCAGCTCCGCCAGCTTCTTCATCTGCCGCGAGCCCACGTCCAGGTAGCGCTCCACCAGCTCGCGCGGCACCGGGCCCGGGTGGCGCTCCATCTCGCGCCGCAGCGCCTGGAGCTTGAGGTTGAGCGGCGTGAGCGGCGTCTTCAGCTCGTGGCTCGCGATGGACAGGAACTCGTCGCGCAGGCGCACCGCCTCGCGCGCCTCGCGGTACAGCCTCGCGTTCTCCATGGAGAGCGCGGCGCGGTTGGCCAGCTCCTGGAGGAAGGGCAGGTCCGCGGCCGTATAGCTCCGGCCGGAGCGGTGCGTGGTGACGAAGCTGAGCAACCCCAGTGAGCGCTCCCCGGCCACCAGCGGCACCACCACCAGCGAGCGGACGCGCAGCTCCCGGAGCAGCGCGATGCGCTCCGGGTCCTTCGTGAACCGCGGGAGGAGGTCGTCGGTGAAGTTCTCGATGAAGAAGGGCTGCCCGTGCTGAATCGACCCGGGGCCGGCCATCTTGGGGAGGCCCGACGCGTACGTCGTGCGGGACCGCAGCGGCTCCGCGAGCGACTCCGGCTCCGTGGCCGCGTGCTCCACCTCCATGCGCTGGAAGGTGCCGTCCTCCAGCGCGCTGTCGATGAGGCACCAGTCCGCCAGCGTGGGGACCGCCAGGCGCACCACGTTGCGCAGCGTGGCCTTGTAGTCCAGCGACGTGGCCAGGAAGGAGCTGGCCCCCGCCAGCAGGCGCAGGTGCTCCTCGTTGTGCGACAGCTCGCGCGCCAGCCGCTCCGCCCGGGCGCGGGCGCGCACCAGGTCCGTCACGTCGAAGCCGAAGCCCGCGATGCCGTCCACCTGCCCGCGCGTGTCGTGCGTGGGCGTGTACGTGACGTCGAAGATGAACTCCCGGAGGGAGCCATCCGGCTGTGGCAGCTTGAGGGACACCTCCCGGCCCTCGAAGGGTTCGCCCGTCGCGTAGACGTGGTCGAGGATCCGGGCCACGCGCTCCGCTTCCTCCTTCGGTCCCACCTCGCGCGCGGGCAGGCCCAACAGCCGTGGCGGGTTGCCCAGCATCCCGGAGTTGAGGGGGTTGGACAGCTCGAAGACGTGCTGGGGCCCGCGGAAGATGACCAGGTGCGCGGGCGCGCGCATGAACAGCTCGTGCAGGCGCGCGCGTTCGTACTCCGCGGCGGCGCGGGAGGCGCGCTCGCGCTCCAGCAGGTCCGCGCGCTCCGCGTTGGCCCGGCGCAGGCGCACGTTGAGGAGCGTCACGAACATCGACAGCGCGAGGAAGAAGGTCAGCGCGATGAGGTTTCCGGGGTGGATGACCCAGTTCCCCAGGGGGGACAGGAAGAAGTAGTCCACCGTCACCAGTGAGAGCGCCGTCGCGATCAGCCCCGGCCCCCAGCCTCCCCACCAGCCCGCGAACGCGACGGCGGCGAAGAAGGCCAGGAACGGGGCGCTGGACATGTAGGGCCACAGCAGCCGCTGGGCGAAGAACGCCACCACGACGCTCGCCACCGCCAGCCCGTAGCTCAGCAGCGCGGAGCCCTCTTCCTTCTGGAACGACTCCGGCGCGCGCGGAGGCGGGGAGGAGGGAGGCACCGGCGGATGCGGCGGGGCGGACGGAGCGGGCGCGGTCATGGATTCGCGGGGCGGACGGGCCTGGGGCCGGCCGTCAGCGTGCCTCCTTCCGTGCATCGGTTTGGAAGGGCCCCTGGCGGCGGTAGTCGTCTTCCGGCGGCAGGTCCTCGAAGCGCTTGAACTGGCCGGTGAGGAAGCCGCGGCCCGCGCAGAACTCCGACATGCCCATGCAGCCCAGGCCCAGCGCCGAAGCGGTGAGGCCCTGCCTGCCCAGCTTCCGAGTCTCCATGTGTCCTCCGTGCGGGTGCACCTACCTGGGAGAATCTTCACGCGAGGCGCGGGAATCCAGGGCAAACGACCGGGCGGAGGGCTGGCTCATCCAGGAGTCGGCAGCTCGCAACGGAAGGGGAGCGGCTTGGCGGCCGGTGCCAGCCCTTCCGCACCAAGCGCCTCCACCACCGGCCTCGTCCAGCCCAGGTTGCGCAGCGCCGCGGCGAGCCGCTCGCACAGCGCCGCCACGCTGTCCGGGGGCGCGCCTGAAAGCTCCAGCGTGAAGTGCTCCCCTGTTACCTGCGTCAGACGGAACGCGCGCAGAGGGTGGTGCTTGAACACCCACGCCAGCGACCAGGCGTCCACCGCGCGGCCGGAGGGCGTGTGGAACGCGCAGCCCCCGCGTCCGCCGAAGCCCGTCAGCGTCCAGCCGTGGAAGCCGCAGGCGCAGGTGTCGCGCCGCACGGCGCCGGTGTCGCCGGGCCGGTAGCGCAACAGCGGCAGCACGCTGGGGCGCAGCCGCGTCACCACCACCTCGTCCCCGTCCGGCTCCAGCCAGACATCCGGAGTGAGCACGTGGAATCGGCCCCGGTTCGCGTCCTCCAGGCACTCCCACGCGAGCGGCCCCGTCTCCGTGGCGGCGTAGTAGTTGAGGACCGGCACGCCGCGCTCCTGGTTCCATGCATCGCGCAGCGCGTGCGGCAGGTGCTGCGCGGAGGTGAGCACCAGCCGGGGGGACGGCACCTCCGGATGGGTCAGCAGCCAGCGCAACCCCTCCGGGTCGGAGAAGATGACGGAGGCCTTCACCCGCTGGAGTCGCGCCACCGCGTCATCGCGCAGCACGGAGACGCGGTGCAGGGCGCCGTCGTGGAACAGCGGCAGGCGCACCGAGTACTCCAATCCGCCCGGCAGCGCATCCAGCAGCACCACGCGCGGACGTGGCGGGGGCACGGTGTTGGTGCGCTCGGTGAAGAAGCGCAGCACGGCCCACATGAGCAGGCAGTCGCGCCGGTCGCGCAGCACGTTCACCGGGTCCCCGGTGGTGCCGGAGCTCTTCACCACCACGCACTCATCGGACGCGGCGGGCAGCGTGGGCACGTCCTCCCAGTGGCGCGCGAGCGTGGCGCGGTCCAGCGCGGGGAAGTGCCGCAGGTCCTCCAGACGCCGCAGGTCGCCGGGGTGCAGGCCCGACTCGCGCAGCACGCGCACGTAGTAGGGCGAACCCAGGAGCGCTTCACGGAAGGCCGGCAGACGCGCTTCCAGCTCCGCGCGGGCGGCGGCTTCGTCCACCGTGGCCGTGCCGCGCGCCAGGCCCGCGGCCACGTCCAGCGCCCACGGCAGGTGCGGGCGCTGCGTGTGGCTGTCGCGGCGGATGCGAGCCCTGGGCGCGACCCCGAGCGTCACTCGCGCCAGCCCCGGGCCTCGGCTTCCTTGCGCTGCGCCTCCTGGAGCATCTCCTGGCGCCGGTCCGCTTCCTTCTTGCGCGCCTCCTCCACCTTGCGCAGGTCCGTCACGGCCTGCCGGTAGTCCAGCTCCTTGACGTGGCGCTTCGACTCGGCCTCCGTCTCGCCTTCGATGTCCGCGCCCAGGGCCGCCAGCCACTTGCGCAGGAACTCCTCCTGGCGGAAGGCGTTGGAGCGGATCATCTCCGCGGTGAGGGGATGCACCTCCTCGAAGAACTGCTGGAGACGCGCCTGCGGGGTGCGGTCCGGAGTGAGGTAGAGCACCGTCTTCTTGCGCAGGTCGGACGACACCAGCACGTGCGCGAGCATGCCCACCTGCTCGCGGAACAGCGGGTTCCTCACGCGCTGCTCCAGCTTCTCCCACTCGGCTTGCGACGGGGGACGCTGGCTCGCCATGCGGAAGGTGTCGCAGACGATGGCCACCGCCAGGTCGTGCGGATACGGCGACACGATGGGCGTGGCCGCCAGCTGCTCACGGAGGTGGGGAATCGAGACCGCCATCATTTCTCCAACAGGGCATCGGCCAGTGCCGCGGCGGCACGGCCAAAGTCAGACATCCATTGCACGGTCGCCAGCCGGAAGCGTGGGCTTCCCAGCACCGGCGCCAGCACCTGCCGCGCGGGGGCGTCGTCCGGCAGCGCGAGAAAGGCCACCACCCGGCGCGACCGGCTCATCGCGCGGGCAAACCGCGGCAGCGCGTCCTCCTGCCGCATGTTGTGCAGGAAGTCGCTGTCGGAGATGACGACGCGCAGCGCGTCAGGCCGCTCCATCGACAGATCCTCCATGACTTCCACGGGGAACCACGTCCCTCCACCGATGTAGTGGAAGAAGAAGTCGCGCGCCGTCTCCTCGTCGTACATCCACGGGGACACGATGGGGTTGTCCGCCGAGTAGATGATGCCGCGCACCGTGGCGCCCTTGCGCAGCGCGGAGGCCGACAGCACCTGCGCGGCCAGCGTCATCGCGTTGAGGTCCTGCTGCGGGTTGGGCATGGAGCCGCTGGTGTCCAGATAGATTTCCAGCGCGGGCACGCCCAGGTCCGACGGGGGCGGCAGGTCCGCCTCCAGCTCGCGGCGCAGTGGGGCCACGGCGGCCAGGTGCCCCTGCGAAATCACCGTGAGCGTCCAGTCGATGGTGGTCGGGTCGTCGCCGTACTCCCACGCCTCTGGAATCGTGCGCAGGTAGGGCTCAGGCTTCGCGGGCGAGGCGGGCAGCTTGAGGATGTACGGGTCCACGAGCCGCCGGTAGTACCGGGCCACCAGCGCGCGCCGCAGCCTGCCGCCGTCGTTGCCGGGCAGGTGCGCGGTCGCGCGGCGGATGGTCTCCAGTGGATCCGACTCCTTCGTGTCGTGCGAGTCGTCCAGCCAGCCGTTGGCGCGGGCCTCCTTCAGCGCGTCCTCCCACCGGCCTCCGGACTGCACTGCCGCGTCCAGGTCGCCTTCGTCCGGAGTGCCGAGGTCGCCGGCCAGCGGGATGCAGAAGCCGACCTCCGAGGGCATGTCGATGAAGCGGATGAACGCGGCGCAGAAGTAGAGGAATTGCAGCCGCCCGTCGGGCAGCGCGTAGAACGTCTGCGCGAACATGCGCGCCTGCGCGCGGAAGCCCGGGTAGGCCTCCTCCAGCTTTGGCAGCAGGGCCGCGGGCACCAGGTGTCCGGGGGCGCGACGCCAAAGCTCCTCGTAGATGGCCAGGTAGAAGCAGAACAGCGGGGACGGCCCGTTCGTGTCGCCGTCCTTCTTCTTCTTGTTCTTCTTGCGTCCGTCGGGCGTGCGCAGGAAGCCCTGGTACACCTGGCACAGCGCTTCCGCGTGGGTGCGCCCCACGAACTCGTTCACCTGGAGGTCGAAGAACAGGTTGGTGAGCGACTGGCCCAGGCCCGGGATGAGGCGCTGCTCCAGCACGCGCAGCTCCGCGTCCCATCCCAGCGTGTGCGGGAAGCGCACGTGGTGGCCGATTTCATGGGCCAGCACGGCGGTGAGGCTGTCGCGCGCGCCCATGCGGACCAGCAGGTCGAAGTGGACGAACACCTGACGGCGCACCAGGTCGATGTACGCGAGCGGTTCGTTCGGCGTGGCCTCGCCGGGGTGGAAGGGCTGGTGCGGTTCGGGAGGGCTCAACTGCACGTGCACGTCCCACAGCGCCAGCGCGTCGCGCCAGCACCGCTCCACCTCCTCCGGGGTGAAGGCCGCGCCCGCGCTCATGCCGGCAGGATGACCGCCAGCCACTGGGACGTGTGCATCGTGGCCACCGCGCGCCATTCGTTGTGCTGGGTGCTGTACCAATCCCCCGCGCGAGGGTCGCGCTGCGCCAGCGAGGTGAGCGCCTTGGAGGGCTTGCCCGTCGCGGGCTCCAGCCGCTCGTTGCAGCCCATGGGCCCCAGCAGCACGGGCTTCTTCACCAGCCACACGCCCTGCGTGGCCGCATCGCGTCCGCCGGCGGCGGTGGCGCGGTGACGGTCGTGCACGCAGACGACGGCGGGCGCCAGGAAGTGCATCTCCCCGGGCATGAAGCGCGAGTCCTCCTGGGACAGGTCCACCCACTGCGCGGTGGACGTGTCGCCCAGCGCCTGGGTCGGCGGCTCCATCGCCTCGTTGGCGATGGTGTGCAGGTGGCCCTCCAGGTCCTCCAGCGAGGACAGGTTCGAGCCCAGGCGGCAGAACAGCCGCTGCACCCAGGGCGGCGCGGACTCCAGGTTCTCGCTGAGGTTCCACACGCGCGCGAGCGCCGGGGCCTGCTCCTCCTGACGCAGGTCCGGCAACAGGCGAGGCAGCAGCTCCCGCCACGCGAGCGTGAAGAAGTTCTCCCGCCCGGCGGACCCCGGATACATGTAGCCCAGCCCGATGCCCTCCGCTCCCAGGCGCATGTAATCGCGCAGGAGCTCCTCTCCGGACGCGGCGTCACCGTCCTTGAGCGCACGGCCCAGGCGGACCACCGGGCCGTTGAGGAACGCGCTCCACAGCGCACGGTCCCAGCGCACGAACCGGCCGCGGGCTTCCTTCTCCAGGTCGTCGACGAACTCGCTCATGGCTGTTGCCCCTGACCGCCCGGGTTCTCCTTCAGCCACGTCGCGTAGTTGCGGTAGCGGCTGTAGAGGGATTTCAAGTGGATGAGGTCCTCGTACACCGGACCGGACAGCTCCTGGCGGGTCATCAGGTCGTTCATCAGCACGGTGACGGCGGACAGGCGCTTCTCCGTGGTGCGCAGGTCCACGCCTGACAGGCCCAGGTCCAGCTCCGCGCGCAGGGCGACGACCTTCTGGCGCACGGGCGCGTGCGCGCCGTAGCGGGCCATGGCCATGTCGAACATGTTGCGGATCCACGCCACGCGGTCCTGGAGCAGCAGCTTGTTGCCCTTCGCCTCGAAGAAGGGGCTGCGCGCGTTGGGGGTGAGCTTCTCGTGCAGCACCCAGGGGATGATCTGCCGGAAGTCCTCCAGCTCCGTCACGCGGTGGCCTCGGAAGAACGCGAGCGCCTTCGCGAAGTGGAGGATGGTCTGGTACGCGCGTACGCTGGTGCCGTTCTCCGTCTGCGTGCAGAGGTGCACCTTCTTGTCCAACGGGCACTGTTCGTTGCACACGGCGGACACGGTCTGTCCGGCGAGCTTCAGCGTGTCCTTGTGCTTGAACTCGAAGCGCGGGGACGCCATGCGGCAGAAGTCCAGCTGGCCCAGGAAGAAGGCCACGCGCTCCAGCACGCCCTTGGGGACCTCCACGGCGAGGATGGAGTTGTAGGCATTCTCCAGCTCGCCGGGCGTGAAGACGATGTCCTTGGGGAGCATCTCCTCCGGGGACTTGTCGGACTCGATGCGCTGGAGCAGCGTGTCCACGAAGCCGGAGTTGAAGGGCACGGCGCGCACGACGACGTCCAGGCGGTCCTTGAGCGCTTCGATGACCTGGAAGGTGCCGCCGCCCTGGTCGTCGTTGGCGGTGAGGAACCAGGACGAGCGGCCGGTGTAGACGTACTGGTCCATCATCTCCGCGTAGCCCTCACCCAGCAGCGACAGCAGGGCGGACTGCGTCTTCGTGGGGATGCGGTTGTACTCGTCGATGATCTTCACGCGCTGGGTGATCCACTTGCGCCAGCTGACCTTCACGGCGGACAGGTCCTCCGCCTTGAGCATGTCGGAGGGCAGCGGAGCGCCGAGCAGGTCCGCGATGGACAGCTGCGGGTGGCCGCGCTGGATGCCCCGGTGGACGTCCTCGCGGCCCATGCCGGAGAGCAGGGCCATGAGGATGGCGGAGGTGGTTTTTCCGCGGCCCGGGCCGCCCACGAGCAGGGCGCGGCGGCAGGTGAAGAGGGTGAGCAGCGGGATGAGGACGAAGGAGCTGTAGCTCATGTCCTCCGGGAGGTGGACCTCGTCCCCGGCGGTGTTCTTGAGCGCGGCGGTGCCGCCGAACTCGATGTCGTAGTAGGGGCAGATGACGGCGTTGTTGGTGATCCACCAATACGCCTGCCGCATCTTGTCGTGGAGGCTGCCGCCGTCGCGCTCGGAGAGGTGGACGCTGAGGCCCTTGTCCGCCGACGCACGCCCGGTGAGCAGGCGCGAGACCCAATCCTGGTTGGCCATGGAGGGTGCGGAGTGTAGCAGCGGGAGCGGGGGGCGGGTGTGCGCTGGATGGGTGTCCCCCCTCCATCCAGGCTTCCGAAAGTGGGCGGTGCGGACGGGATGCGCTAAGTGTCGGCGCATGCTCCGAGAGCTTCACCTTCAGGGGGTCGGCCCCGCGCCTCGCCTGGACGTCGAGTTCGCACCCCGGCTGAACGTCCTGACGGGCGACAACGGGTTGGGCAAGAGCTTCCTGCTCGACGTTGCGTGGTGGAGCCTGACCGGAACCTGGCCGGGTCTACCCGCGTGGCCCCACCGCGGCGCGAAGCGGCGTCAGATTGACTGGACCCTGACAGGCAAGGCGCGGCGGGCGTCGAACAAGACGAGCCACTTCGACCCGGAACGGCAGCTGTGGCCCTGGCCCGAAGGGCGCCCGAGCATGCCGGGCCTGACAGTCTATGCCCGCGTCGATGGAAGCTTCTCCGTGTGGGATCCCGCGCGGAACTACTGGCACAAGACGTCCCGGTCGGATCCGGACCTGCCGCGCAGACCGGACGCCTTCCACTTCTCTCCGCAGGACCTCTGGGAGGGACTGAAATACGAAGGGAAGACGGTCTGTAACGGGCTCGTCCGGGACTGGTTGACCTGGCAGTTGCAGGACGATGGCTCCGCGCAATCCCCGTTCCAGATGCTGAAGCGCGCGCTGGAACAACTCTCGCCCAAGGATGAGCCGATCCGTCCTGGAAGGCCCACGCGGCTGACCGTGGAAGACGTCCAGGACTACCCGACCATCGACATGCCTTACGGCCCCATCCCGGTGGTGCACGCCTCCGCGGGAATGCGGCGCATCCTCGGGCTGGCCTATCTCGTCGTCTGGGCCTGGCATGAGCACATCCAGGCCTCGGAGTTCCTGGGGAAGCCCCGAGACCCCCGGTTCATCCTGCTGGTGGACGAGGTGGAGACCCATCTCCATCCCCTCTGGCAGCGCCGCATCGTGGGCTCACTCATCCAGGTCATCGACGGCCTCGCACGCGAGACCTCCGTCCAGACGTTCCTGACGACCCATTCCCCCCTGGTCCTGGCCTCGTTGGAGCCATTCTTCGATGAAGAGCAGGATGCCCTCTTCCTGTTCCAGCTCGAAAAGGGACAGGTGCACCTGAAGCATCTCCCCTGGGCGAAGCAGGGAGACGCGAACGACTGGCTGACGTCCCCGGTGCTGGGATTGGCCCAGGCGCGAGCCTGGGAGGCTGAGCGCGCGGTGGAGGCCGCCGAAGCCTATATGCGCGGGGAGCGTGAGGGGCTGGGAACGCTGAAGGAGCTCGACGCCGAACTGCGGCGCCTGCTCCCGGAGCAGGATCCGTTCTGGCCCCGGTGGGTCGTCGCTCGCGATGGAGGAGGCGGCCGTGATCCGGTGCGTTCCCGGAAGAGAGCCTGAGGATTTCGACTCGCGGGTGAGAGTGCCCGGACGCGAATGGCTGAGCCGCAACGCGAAGGCCCTCGACCGTCCGCCTTCGTACTGGCGGCGCTGCAACGCTCAACTCGCGAAGGCGTTCTTCGAGCGCTGTGCGTACACCGCGATGTACCTGGGCTCGCCAGGCACCGTCGACCATTTCATCTCCATCGATGAGGATCGGCGGCTCGCCTACGAATGGAGCAACTTCCGGTACTCCGCTGGATGGCTCAACAGCCGGAAACAGGCCCTGGTCTCCACACGGCTGCTGGACCCCTTCGAAATCAAGGACGATTGGTTCGCGCTTCTCCTTCCATCCCTTCAACTCCAGGTGACCGAACGCTGCCCGCCTCGATTGCGGAAGCGGGCCGCCGAGACCCTCCGCCTGCTGGGGTTGGACCACGATGAGCGTGTGATCCGATATCGGAGGCAGTGGCTGGAGGAATACGAGCAGGGGCGTGTGACGCTGGACTACCTGGAGGACAAGGCTCCCCTGGTGGCCCGTGCGGTGCGGGCCTGGGAGTCGCGTGAAGGCCGACGGTGGTCCACGGGTGGCAACCAGATGGACCGCTCTCGTGTGGAGGCCCCGCCTGCCACACGAAGACGGAAGCCTCCTTCAGGCGGCGGAAGGAAGAAGGCGTAGACTGCGCGGATGATGGCTCCGCGGCGGTCCCTCTCCCTGCTGTCCCTGGGCGTGCTTCTTGCGGGAGCAACGCCTGCTCCTTCCGTGGACGAAGCTCACCAGAAGCCCATCGCGGACCGGATCCGCGAATCCGCGAGCCAGGCGCGGCAAGGGGCGTTGTCCGAGGCGCGGCTGGAGATCGCCTCGGTCTTGAAGGCCGCGCCCAAGGAGCCAGGGGCGTTGATGGTCCAGGCCTGTGTGCTGCTGGAGCAGGGAGCCCTGGACGCGGCGGCCCAGACCGTGGCCCGGTTGCGCGAGGTGGCTCCCGAGCAGGCGGAAGGCCGGGTTCTCGAAGCCCTCGTCCGGCTGCGCCGGGCGAATCCCGCCGGTGAATGGCGTGAGGCCTTCATCGCCGCCTGGATCGAGGCGGGGCGTCCGGACTTCGGGGTGGAGTCACTCCTGCCGGAGGGAACGCCCGGTTGGGGACCCGAGGCCATCCGTGCGGTGTGGAGGGGCACGCAGGCTCCGGACACACGGCTGCTCGCTGCGTTGATGGTGGGGCCATCGCAGGAACAGCAGCGATGGATCGCAAGTCATCTGTCCGAGGTGGCGGATCCCGACCTGCTGCGTGCGACCCTCGAGACCTTCCACAGCGAAGTCATGGATGAAACGGCGCGGCGGCAGATCCAGGCATCGCTGCGGGAACGGCTGACGCCGCTCGCCGCCGAGTCCCGGGAATCGCAGTTGCCATTGCTCATGCTGCTGGAGCACACGGCGCAGGAGGCGCCGCTCACGGAGGAGGAGCTTCAGGCACTGGAGCGAATCGCTGCCCTGCCCAGGTACCGGACCACCTCCTTTGCCCGGCTGTACTCGGATGCCGAGCGGCGCATGAAGGTGGCGGGAATCCAGGCTCCTGTCGATGGAGCCTTCATGGCCGCGGTAGGCGAGCTCGCTCTGGTGGGCCCCATGGTCCTGTTCAATCGGGCGAAAGCCTCGACGGAGCTACCGGAGGAGGAGCGGATCCGGCTGGGACGCGCCCTGTGGACCCTGGGCGAACGCATCGCTGAGGGAAACACCCTGGTGGAACGGCTGGTGGGCCTGCGTCAGATGGAGCAGGGCGCCAGGTTGCTGCCAGGCTTCGATGTGAAGCGGGCCGCTGTGACCGCGGACCTCGCCAGAGGCCGGGCGATGGCTGCCGCGTCCAATCAGATTCATCTCGACGTGTGGCCCCTTCCATCACTCCATCGCGACTGGCTGAAGGCCTCACTGGACAACGAGTGGAAGCACCTGAGCGCCCTCGTCGCCCCCTGAGCAATTAGAGCGTCACCAGTCCCATCCGCGCCGCGCGCACCACCGCCTCCGTGCGGCGCTGCACGCCCAGCTTGGCCAGCACCGCGTTCACGTGGAACTTGGCGGTGTGCTCGCTGATGTCCAGCCGGTCCGCGATGGCCTTGTTGGACAGGCCCTCCGCCAGCAGCCCCAGCACCTCGCGCTCACGTGGCGTCAGCGTGTCCGGGCCCGGGGCTCCCGTGGGCGCCGTGCTCCTGGGCGCGGCGCGCACCTGGGACAGACCCGGTTCGAACACCGTGAGGCCTCGCGCGACCGCGTGCAGCGCGGCCCCGAGCATCCCCGGGGCCACGTCGCGGAACAGCAGGCCCTTCGCGCCCGCGCCCAGCGCCAGCTCCCCCGCCGCCTCGTCCGCCACCAGCGCCAGCACGGGCGCGCCCAGGTCCGGCGCCGCGCCTTCCTCCAGCCGCAGGCCCGTGTCCCAGAGCACCACGTCGGGCGGCTCGCCCCGCGCGGCCTCCAGCTCCACCTGCGTGCCCGCCGCCACCACCGTCCAGGTCTCCGCCTGGTCGCTCAGCGCCCGTGCGAGCGCACCCCGGGCCAGGGGGTCCTCCGACACGAGCGCGAGCCTGGGCGATGACGAGGGCGCATCCAACATGAGCCCCTCATCCCTAACCGCGCCCGCCGCGTTCGCCACGCCGCACGGCGCCAGAACGCCTTTTCTTCCCTCCGGGCCACGGCCCTGTGAAGAGAGGCCTCAGCGCAGCGTGACGCCGTGCCCCAGCGCGTTCGGGTCCAACGTCAGCCGCGAGCCCGAGTACTGACCGCCGCCCTGGAACGGGTGGTTCGCGATGAACAGCGGCGTGTCCAGGTCCGCGTAGCTGAAGCCGCCCAGCCCCGCCGCCAGGTGCGCGGACGCGGTCATCGCGAGCACGCTCTCCACCATGCCGCCCACCATCAGCTCCAACCCCGCCGCGCGGGCGAGGCTCCACATCGTCACCGCATCCACCATCCCGCACTTCATCGTCTTGATGTTGATGCCGTGGCACGCGTTCTCACGGATGAGCCGCAGCACGTCCTTCACCGAGCGCGCCGACTCGTCCGCGCATATCGACACCTTCGAGCGGTGCGTCACCTCCGCGAGCCCCGCGACGTCGGCCACCGGCTGCTCGAACAGCGACAGCGGCACCTCCGCGCGCTCCAGTTCCTTGAGGAACGCCAGCGCCTCCGCCACGTCATAGCCCCCGTTCGCGTCCGCGATGAGCCGCGCCTTCGGGGCCTCCTGGTGGATGGCCACGAGTCGCGCCGCGTCCGTGTCCGGGTCCAACGCGCCGACCTTCACCTTCACCGTGTCGATGCCGCGCCCCAGGATGGCCCGCGTCGACGCCACCGCGTGCGCCACGTCTCCGGCGGTGACCGTCATGTCGATGTCCAGCGACGTCCCCGCCCCGCCGAAGAAGGCGTACATCGGGATGCGGTGGTGCCGCGTGAGCGCGTCCAGGAGCGCGATCTCCACGCCACACCGCGCGGCCGGCGCCAGCGTCAGCGCATCCCCCAGCGCCTCCGACGCAGGCCGCCACTCCTGGGCGTCGCGGCCCACGAGCAGCTCGCGCACCGGCTCCAACGAAGCGAGCGTGCTGGCTTGCGTCTCCCCGCTCACCGCCGTGAAGGGCGCCGCCTCGCCCAACCCCACGGTGCCGTCCGCGAGCGTCACGCGCACAAGAACATTCTCCGCCGCCAACTGCGCGCCAGTGGCGATGGCGAACGGCTCCGTCAGGGACAGGTGCAGGGCTTCGAACGAGACGTGCGTGATGAGGGTAGGGCGCATGGGCAGGCACGAGTCTGGCCGACGTTCCGGTCCAGAGGGGAGTCTTTCCATTCCTTCCGGTTTTTACTCTCACGTGTCTGTAATTCGAGAAGGTTAAGAAAGATACGAAGACTGGGGCTGGCTTGAGCCGCAGTGCGATTCGTGGCGACATGCGGGCTTCCCGGGGGTTGGGCACTGCCTGGGCCGCGAGGAGGCGGATGTCCGCGACCGATACGACCGTGGCCCTCCCGCTCCCGGATGCGCTCCTGGCCGCGTTGGAGGAGGCCGAGCGCGAACACCCGGAGGCGTGCATGGTGCTGCGCGCCGTGCGCTCGCCGGGCGGAGTCATCCTGGACTTCGAGTGGCTGTGGGCGAACCCCGCCGCGGCGCGCGCGCTGGGCCGGGGGCCGGAGTACCTGCGCGGCCGGCGCCTGGGCGAGGTGTCCTCGAAGGGCGGCATCGCCGGCCGCATGGACCTCTTGCGTCAGGTGGTGGAGTCCGGCCGGCCGCACGCGGACCACTTCACCGAAGGGGAGGTGCTGCTGCAGGGCACGGCGGTGCCGCTGCGGGACGGGGTGCTGTTGCGCCTTCGTGACATCACCAGCGCCCAGCGGGTGGAGGAGGGGCTGCGCGAGACGCTGGACTGGGTGCGCGACGTGCTGGAGAGCATGCCGGACGCCTTCTTCACCGTGGACGCGGACTGGCGCCTCACCTACGTGAACCGCAACGCCGCCGCGCTCACCGGCCGCTCTCAAGAAGAGCTCTTCCGCCGCGTGCTGTGGGAGGCGTGCCCGGAGCTGTGCGGCACCCCGTTCGAGCGCACGATGCGCGAGGTGGCCGCCGAGGAGAGCTACCGCCTCTTCGAGCTGCGCACCGGCAGGGACCGCTGGCACGAGGTGCACGCCTGGTCCAGCGGCCGCAACATCTCCAGCTACGCGCGCGACATCACCGACAAGAAGCGCGTGCAGGCGGAGCGCGACGCGCTGCTCTCCCGCGAGCGCTCCGGCCGCCTGGAGGCGGAGGCCCTGGCCCAGCGCCGCACGCACGAGCTGATGGCCGCGCGCGAGCGGCTGGTGCAGTCGGAGAAGCTGGCCATGGCGGGCCAGCTGGCCGCGGGCGTGGGCCACGAAATCAACAACCCCCTGTCCTACGTCGCCGGCAACCTCCAGTTCGCGGTGGAGCAGCTCACTCCGCTCGCCCGCCGTCCGGGGCTCCAGGACGTGTTGGGCGAGGCGCTGGAGGCGCTGCGCGAGGCGAAGGAGGGCGCGGAGCGGATCCGCGTCATCGTGCGCGACCTGCAGACCTTCGCCCGCGCGGACGAGCTGCGCCTGGGGCCGGTGGACGTGCACGCGGCGCTGGAGTTCGGCATCTCCATGGCCATGACCCACCTGCGCAGCCGCGCCCAGGTGGAGCGCCACTTCAGCCAGGTGCCGCCCGCGCTGGCGCACGAGGCGCGCCTGGGGCAGGTGTTCCTCCACCTGCTCATCAACGCCGCGCACGCCATCCCCGCCGGCGCCTTCGAGCGGCACCGCGTGACGCTCACCACCCGCCGCGAGGGCGCGTGGGTGCTGGCGGAGGTGTCCGACACCGGCCTGGGCATGACGCCGGAGGTGCTCCAGCGCGCCTTCGAGCCGTTCTTCACCACGCGGCCCGTGGGGGAGGGCAGCGGCCTGGGGCTGTCCATCTGCCTGGGGCTCGTGCGCAGCATGCACGGCGAGCTGACGGCCACCAGCATCCCCGGCATGGGCAGCACCTTCCAGGTGCGGCTGCCCGTCTCGGAGCCGATTGTCCACCCGGGAGTCCCCGCGGTGCGCGCGGACGACGGGCCTTCTCGCAAGCGCGTGCTGGTGGTGGACGACGAGCCGCAGCTCACCTCGGTGCTCCGGCGCATCCTCGGCCGGCAGCATGACGTGGTGGTGGCGCACAGCGGCCGGGAGGCGCTGGCGCTGCTGGAGCAGGACGACGCCTTCGACCGCGTCTTCTGCGACCTGATGATGGCGGACCTCACCGGCATGGACGTGCACGCGGAGCTGTCCCGGCGCCGGCCGGAGCTCCTGTCGCGCTTCGTGTTCATGACGGGCGGCAGCTTCACGGAGCGCGCCCGCGCCTTCCTCCAGGCCGTGCCGCTGCCGCGCATCGAGAAGCCCTTCGAGCCGGGCCTCCTGCACTCGCTGGTGGAGTCCTCGCCGCCGCGCGCCGGTCAGCGCGTCGGCGGCGAGCGTGGGGGCGCTACAGCTTCACCTCGTCGCGCTCCGGGCGCGTGATGAACGCGGAGCTCGGGTTCGCGGGGTCGGCCAGCCGCTTCAGCAGGCTCTCCATGCCGTTGGAGCGCGCGAAGGCCATCTCGTTCTTCGTCACGCCCACCAGCGTGAGCAGCTCCACCTGGCCGCTGGGCAGGGTGAAGTGGCTGGGGCGGTTGGCGTCCTTCACGAACACGAAGCCGGCGAGCTTCGTCTCACTGCCGGTGAGCGTGCCGTCCACCGGGTAGCGGTGGCCCATGGCGAACAGCCGCGCGCACACGAGGTTGTAGGCCATCATGTCCAGGAGGCGCAGCACCGGCCAGCGCTCCTCCTCGGGCGTGTGGATGACCATCTCGTAGCCCAGGCCGCTGCGGGCGTCGTCCGCCAGGTCCTCGCCGGGGGCCACCGTGAAGGGGTTGGACAGGCCGCTCGTGACGTAGGTCCAGTACGGGTGCTCTGGACTGGGAGGCGCCACGCGCACGCCCATGGGCAGCCAGTTCGGATCCATCTCCGTGCCCTGGGCCAGCTCGCTCTCCAGCCACCCCTCCAGCACGCCGGTGCCCTCCAGGAGGTCCACCTCCTCTCGGATGGCGCCGAACAGCTTCGGGTACTCCACCTCGTCGCGGTCCGCCCAGCAGTCTTCGTACCACTGGATGAAGTCTTCCTCTGTCTCCGGGACTTTCATGGGGGCGGACTCTAGAGCTTCACCCCGATTTCACAACTTGAACCGAGCGCGGATGCCCACCGGCCGGTGGGCTGGCGGACAGACGTTCAGGTTTTTCAGGTACCGGTGGACCCGGGGGCCCCTCCGGCTCCGGAGCCAGCCCACGGCTTGAGGCCGCAGATGCGCTCCGCCTCCTCCACGGCGGGTGCCAGCCGCATGTGCTCCATGCGCAGGAAGCTCCGCACGGCCTTGTCCAGGCGCTTGTCGAAAATCAGGTGGGCGCTGTGCACGGCGGTGGGCTCGAAGCCGCGAGTCACCTTGTGCTCGCCGCCGGCGCCGGGCTCGAACACCTTGCGGCCCGAACGGATGCAGTCGTCCACGGACTGATACAGGCAGACGTTGAAGTGCAGGAAGGGGTGCTCTTCCGTGCAGCCCCAATAGCGGCCGTAGAGCCGCTCCGGCGTGGCCAGGTTGAAGGCCCCGGCGATGACCTGCCCGTCCTTCACCGCCTCCACCATCTCCACGGTGTCGGGCAGGTCGCGGAAGACGCGCTCGAAGAAGCCCGGGGTGAGCTGCACCTGGCCCCAGGCGTGGCGCTCGCAGGTGGACGTGTAGAAGGTGTACGCGCGCTGGGCGTGCTCCGGTGTCAGGTCCGCGCCGCGCACGGTGCGCAGCTGGATTCCCTGCGTGGCCGCGGCGGCGCGCTCGCGCTTGAGCTGGTTGCGGCGCTTGGAGTCGAAGCGGGCCAGGTAGTCGTCGTAGCGCTGGTAGCCCGGGTTCTTCCAATGGAACTGGAGCGTGATGCGGCGCGCGAGCCCGGCCTCCTCCAGGAAGTCCGCCTCTTCATCCGTGGGGTAGAGCACGTGCACGCCGGAGCAGTCCTGCGCCTGGGCGGTCTCCACCGCGGCCTGGAGGAGCGCGCGGCGCAGGAGCGCGGCGTCTTCTCCGGGGGCGGTGAGGAAGCGCGGCACGGTGGCGGGGGACAGGGGGCCGCCCACGAGCAGCTTCGGGTAGTACTCCACGCCCAGCTGGGAGGCGGCGTTGGCCCAGCCGAAGTCGTAGATGTACTCGCCCATGCTGTGGAACTTGAGGTAGGCGGGCGCGGCGGCGACCAGCTTCTTGCCCCGCCACAGCGTCAGGTGGTGCGGGGCCCAGCCGGTGTCCTCGGTGGCGCTGCCGCTCTCCTCCATGGCGGACAGCCACGCGTGGCGCACGAAGGGGGGCGCGCCGTCGGCGACCAGGGCATCCCACCAGGCGGCCGGGACATCGCGGATGGCATCGAGAATGCGGACCTTGAGCGGGGTGTCGGCGGGCACGGGAGCAGTCTTAACGCGGGCCTGTCCCCTTCGCTCCCGTTCGTCCCGTTGGAGAGCATCCGGGCGAGCAGGCTCGGGGCCGCCCGGGGCCTCTCAGGAGGCCTTCTTGCGGGGCGTCGCCTTGGTCCGGGCGGTCATCACCCGGTGCACGTTGTCTTCAATCCAGGAGGTCAGCGCCTCCACGTGGACGGCCACCTCTTCACCCAGGGGCGTGAGGCTGTAGTCCACGTGGGGAGGAATCACGGGGTGGGCTTCCCGGTGCACGAAGCCGTCCTGCTCCAGGGCCTGGAGCGTCTGGGCGAGCATCTTCTCGCTCACCCCGCCCACCTTGCGGCGCAGCTCACTGAAGCGGTGGGTGCCCTCCTCCTTGAGCGCGACGAGCACCAGCACGCCCCACTGGCTGGTGACGTGCTCCAGGACGCCGCGCGAAGGACACGCCGCCGCGTACAGGTCCCCGCGCTGCTTCACCTTCTCCAGCAATGGACTGCCCTTGCTTGCCTTCATGGCGTGACACTTACCATGAGGTGCGTACTTACGAAAAGTGAGTACCCCCGTTACGGTAAGCCCAGTTCGATTTCGCGCCTGGAGCGCGAGCAAGGAAAGGGCGGAGCCATGTTCGTTGTCACGGGAGCCTCGGGGAAGCTGGGCCAGTTCGTGGTCGAGGGGTTGCTGAAGAAGGTGCCGGCGGACCAGGTGGCGGTGGCGGTGCGCAATCCGGACAAGGCGAAGGCCTGGGCCGCGCGCGGCGTGCAGGTGCGCAAGGTGGACTATGACCGCCCGGAGACGCTGAACGGGGCGTTCGGGAAGGGGGACACGGTGCTGCTCATCTCCGCGAACGAGGTGGGGAAGCGCTTCCCGCAGCACTCGGCGGTGATTGAGGCGGCGAAGAAGGCGGGCGTGAAGCTGCTGGCCTACACGAGCATCCTGTTCGCGGACAAGAGCGGCCTGTCGCTGGCGGGGGAGCACAAGGCGACGGAGGAGGCCATCCGCGCGTCAGGCATCCCGTACGTGTTCCTGCGCAACGGCTGGTACGTGGAGAACTACACGGAGCACGTGGGGCCGGCGCTCCAGTACGGCGTGGTGCAGGGCAGCGCGAAGGAGGGCCGGGTGGCCACGGCGACGCGTGAGGAGTACGCGGACGCGGCGGTGGCGGTGCTGACGGGCGCGGGCCACGAGAACCAGGTGTACGAACTGGCCGGTGACGCGAGCTTCACGCTGCCGGAGTACGTGGCGGAGCTGTCGCGCCAGTCGGGCAAGCCGGTGAAGTACGTGGACCTGCCGGTGGCGGAGTTCTCCGCGGCGCTCCAGGGGGTGGGCGTGCCCAAGCCCTTCGCTGACACGCTGGCGGACGCGGACGCGGGCCTGTCGCGCGGGGAGCTGAACGACACGGGCCGCACGCTGAGCCGGTTGATTGGCCGGCCCACGGCGCCGTTCGGGAACGCCATTGGCGCGGCGCTGAAGCAGGGCTGAGCTCTGGGTGGCGCCCCCTGGCCCGCGAAGTCACTTCGCGGGTCAGGCTTCCTCGTCGGGTAGAAGCGTGCGGAGCAGTTCATCGTCAGGTCCGAGCGGACGCCAGCCGGGCGGTGGCGGATGGGCGCGGAGCGAAGCTCTAGCCTGCTTTACGCGCTCCTCATGCGTCTCGGGGGTGTAGCTACTCCAACGGGCGAGCACTTGGGCAACATCGAATCGGTTTGTGTCATCCACCACGGGTGGCCATCCATTTGGAAGATGCTGGAACAATTCGCGCACGAACTGCCCTCGAACCAGGCGTGTCACCTGCCTGCGCTGCTCCGCCTCCGCCACCAACCCGCTGAACACCTGCACCCCGGCGACGTCGTCCGCCCCGAGTTCACCGGCCAGCGCCACAAGTGATGCGGTAGGACGTGCTTCGGCAAAGGCGGTCAGTGAGTCGTAGCCGCGTTCGCGGACGCGTTCGTACAGACGGGCCTTCCAGTTCCCCTGCCACGAACGTCCGTCGGTCATCGCCTCCTGCCCCTGGTGAAGTTCTGCGGGACGAAGTGTCGGTGTCGCAACGTGGCGCCCCGCCTTGTCAACTGGCGGGGCCGCCGCTGCCGGTCAGGCTTCCTCGTCAGGCAGGCGCATGCGGAGTAACTCGTCATCGGGCCCGAGCGGACGCCACCCAGGAGGCGGCGGACTGGAGAGGAGCACATCGCCGGCCCGGTCAACGCGCTCCTTGTGAGTTTCTGGGGTGTAAGCGAACCAAGAGCCGAGGGCCATGGCTACCTTGACTCGGTTCGCGTCATCCAGCACGGCTGGCCAACCGTTGGGAAGGCTCTGAGACAAGAGGCGCACGAGAACATCCCGGACAAAGCGCGTGACCTGCTTGCGCCGTTCCGCCTCTCCGAGCAACCCGCTCAACACCTGCACTGCTGCAACGTCATCTTTGCCAAGCTCGTCGGCCAGTGCGTACAGCGGGACAGCGGGACGCGCATCGGCAAAGGCTGTGAGCGAGTCGAAGCCGAGCGCGCGGATCCGTTCGTACAGGCGTGCCTTGATGTTGCCCCGCCATGCATCTCCGCCACTCATCGGCTACTCATGGACGTGAAGTTCATCGGGAGCAGGGCATCCGCCACCATGGGCGGACTGCCCGCGAGTTGGGCCCGCTGGATGGCACTCCGGCCCCACTCAGGGCCAGCGGTGCACAACACGACCGTCACCCGTGTTGCGTGCCTCCACCTTGCCGTCCTTGAACTCCCCGGCTTCAGTCTCAACCACGAAGCAAATCGGATAATCGGCCTGTCCCGGGAGCTTCACCCGGTCATACCGGACGACGAGCGCGGGCCCCTCCGCACGGCCCATCTTGTCGGAGAGGTAGTACGCCTTGCCGTAGAAGCGTGTCCCAGGTGGGGCGACCGCCTCTTGACGGTCGTCGTTGATGCCTTTCGGGACCACCCCCACCACCTCCGCGCCGGCGGTGTGCCAGACTGGTCCATCTAGCTTCTGGCGATCGTCGAGTTGAACGATGAAGCGATCGCTGGAGCTCCAGTGGAGCTGCTTCTCCATGGCCTCTTCCGCCCCATCCGGGCAGGTGAAGGACTCGGGCCGGATTTGAACCCCTGGACATCCCGCCGCCAGCGCCGCGACGAGCGACAACGACGCGCACTCAACGGCGGCGATGGCCTTCTTTGGCATACGGGGTGGGCGTCCTTGGGACGGAGCTTCGGGAGCGCGGGTCTTCAAGTCGGATCCTTCCTTCGGAGCAGCGGCGATTGGCGGCCCCGGGGTGGCCACAGGTGGGGAGGTGGGGGTGGACATAGCAGGAGGGGTCC
>NZ_RAWP01000081.1:0-47669 GCF_003668935.1 Corallococcus sp. AB032C
CCGGCCTTGTACTCCGCCGTGAACTCCCGGCGCGGCCTGCGGGGCTTCCTCTGCTTTTCGTCAGTCGCGGACATCCCGTGCTCCTTCCATCACATCTCGGGTGTCCACGGAACCGGGCCAGGCTCACGCTCCGGCCTGCCCCCAGTCGTGCACAGCGGAGAGCGCCAGCGTGTAGCGGCCCGGCTCGCGGGGCTGGCCGAAGAGGATGTGCTCCATGTCCAGCGCGACTTCCGCCCCCATGAGGCGTGCGCCCAGCACATCCGAGGCGAACGCCTGCGTGTAGAGAGGGCCCAGCGTGCCGGTGAGGAGTCCTCCCGCCGGGTGGTAGTCGGGATTGCTCCGGTTGGAGTAGCGCCGCACGAGGTGCGCGGACAGCAGGCTGTAGGACTCCAGCGCGCCAAACCAGATGCCCACGGGCACGTTGTTCGAGCCCAGCTTCAGGCCGCGCACCACCTGTCCCCAGTCCGAGAGACTGTCCCAGTCCTCCCTCCTCACGAGGCTCGTGCCTTTCCGTTCCCCCCACAGACGCAGCCGCACCGGAGCACCCAGGTTGAGGCCGAACTCCGCGCCTCCGTCGAGAATGAGGGTCGGCTCCACCTGCACGAACCCTTCATCCGTGCCCACATTCGCGCGCGGCTGGAACGTCAGAGTCGTCACCTCCAGCCGTGCCAGCGAAGACCAGGACCGGGGCGGCTCCTCGGGGACTGAAGCCTCGGAGTCGGGCGAAGCCGTGGCCGCTCCTCGCATGACAAGGAGCCCCAGCCACAGCACCGCCCACCAGCGGTTGCCCATCGCTCATGACTCCTGACTGCACTTCAGTGCTCGTGCAGAACCCGGTCATAACAGCCGAGTCCGACAAGGCGGCTGAGCTGCCCTGGCGAGGCCACGTGAGAAGGCACAGGTCCGGACCCTGGTGCTGTCGGAGCATCCGGACGACGCGGCCTATCGCATCCACCTGGCGAGGTAGAGCGTGACAATTGAGCAGCACGATCGCCCACCAGTAGGCTCTGGCCCTATGCGTGCCATCCAACTGCTATTCCCGGTCCTTCTTCTCGGCGCCTGCACCAAATCCCCTCCTTACACACGCCTCCCGCAATCCGAGGCCCGAGTCTGCGAAGCGATCGACCTGGCGCGCGCCGAATACGAAAAGGCGGACGACCTCGAAAACGAGATGGCCAAGGGTAGAGCCATTGAAAGCTCGCGGCAGACACGGAAGACCGCGCTGCTGTCCGCTGTCGCTGGCGGGGCATTCATTGGATGGAGCGCGCAGGTTGAGCGTGTGTCCGCTGGCGCGGCTGATGTGTCTTTGGACCTGCGCCTTCCATGCCAGGTCAAGGCCGTCCTGAAGCACAGCACCCCTCACACCCAAAGGGACGCGGACTTCCTGGCGTCGCTGAAGGTCGGCGCGTGGGTGCTCGTGAGCGGCTACCTCGAGGCGAACTCGACTGACGGGTTCATGGAGCTGAGCCTTACCGACAGGGGCTCCCTTCGAGAGCCCGAGTACAAGGCCAAGTTCGCACTTATCAAGTCAGTTGACGGACCCGACGAGCGCTACCCGGAGGAACTCCATCCGAAACTTGTAGCCGCAGTCGAAGAGTACCGCGCAAAAGCTCTGGAGCGTCAAAAGCAGGCGAGCGCGGAGGCGGCAAAGGAAGCCACGGGACTCAAGCTCTGCTTGGTTGCCCAGAGAGCCGTGGAAGCGAGGGTCAAGAACGAAGTCGACTTTCCGCTTTGCGGCTGGAGCAGCACCAGCTTCAAGTTGACCCGGCTGGCGGACAATCGCTACCGCGTCGAGGGCCCATTCACCTACGTGAACGCGTTTGGCGCCAAGATGAAGGCTTCTTTCCACGTCGAGATGGAAGAGGGACCCGAAGATGGCAATGAACTGACGCGGTACAAGGTCCTGACCACGAAGCTCATTGAGTAACCAGCGGCGCACTGCACGAGCCTGTCCGACGGTCGGACAGGTTTGGGACCGCGCCGGCCCGGGGGGTAGAGCAGGGATGTCCGGGGGCTTGGAATGCTCCCTGCTACGCGAAACACGGAGGCAGCCATGATCGTCGTCACAGGAGCCACGGGCCGGTTGGGCCGTTTCGTCATCGAGGGACTGCTGAAGAAGGTCCCCGCGAGCCAGGTCGCGGTCGCGGTTCGCAATCCAGACAAGGCCGCGGAGTGGGCCGCGCGTGGCGTGCAGGTGCGCCAGGCGGACTACAGCCACCCGGAGACCTGGGACGGCGTGTTCTCCCTCGGCGACACGGTGCTGCTCATCTCCTCCAGCGAGGTGGGCCAGCGCCGCAAGCAGCACCAGACCGTGGTGGACGCGGCGAAGAAGGCCGGCGTGAAGCTGCTGGCCTACACGAGCATCCTGCACGCGGACACGTCGCGGATGGTGCTGGCGCCAGAGCACCTGTACACGGAGGAGGCCATCCGCGCGTCAGGGCTCCCGTTCGTGTTCCTGCGGCACGGCTGGCACCTGGAGAACTACACGGAGGCCGCGAAGCGGACGCTGGAGCAGGGCGTGCTCCGGGGCTGCGCGAAGGACGGCTGTGTCGCTCCCGCCACCCGTCAGGACTACGCGGACGCCGCTGTCGCCGTGCTCACCGGCACGGGCCATGAGAACCAGGTGTATGAGCTCGCGAGCGACACCGGCTTCACGCTGGCGGAGTACGCGGCGGAGCTGTCACGCCAGTCCGGCAAGACGGTGCCCTACCAGGACCTGCCACCGGCCGACTTCGCCGCCGCGCTCATTCAGGCGGGCCTGCCCAAGGGCTACGCCGACGTGCTGGCGAACTCCGACGAAGGCATCGCCCGGGGCGACCTGAACGACACCCGCCGCACGCTGAGCCGCCTCATCGGCCGGCCCACCACGACGCTGGCCGCCGCGCTCCAGCAGGGCTGAGGAACACCACGGGGGAGCAGTCCCTGCCGGACGGCTCCCCCGCGTTGCTTCAAGTCTGGACCTTCGCGTCAGGCCACCTGCGCTCCAGCGCCGCTCTGGCGGGCCACTTCACGCGGCTCCGGGTACACGGCGCGCTGGGGCGTGGTGATGCGGATGACGCCCAGCTTGGACAGCACGCGCATCACCTGCCACGTGGGGTCGATTTCGAAGGCGCGCGCCGCGAAGTTCGGGCTGCTGCCGTACTTGTGGTGGTTGTTCTGGAACAGCTCACCCATGCACAGCACGTCCACCGGCAGCGTGTTGCGCGACTTGTCGGCGCCCTTGAAGTTCCGGTAGCCGTACTTGTGCCCGCACCAGTTCACGATGGCGCCGTGCACCGGCCCCATCACGAAGTGCACCGGCAACAGCAGGAACTGCCAGGGCGACGTCGCGAACGTCGCGTAGAACGCCGTGTACAGCGCCACCCAGCCCAGCACCGCGAACCAGGACTGGCCCAGCGTCTCGTCCACGAGCTTCCACTCCGGATAGCCACCCTCGAAGCGCGGCTCCGGCTGGATCCGGCGCGCCAGGATGCCCGTGTAGCGCTCCTTCGTGTGCCACATCATCCGCAGCACGTCCTTGAAGTAGTGCGGCGAGTGCGGGTCGTTCTCCGTGTCCGAGTACGCGTGGTGCTCGCGGTGCAGGATGGCGTAGGCGCGCGGCGACAGGTACGACGAGCCCTGCACCAGGTAGGTGAGCAGGTGCATCACCTTCTCCGTGCGCGGCCCCATGCTGTACATGCGGTGCGCCGCGTAACGGTGCTGGAAGAAGCTCTGGAAGAAGACGCAGAGCAGCCAGTGACTGATGAAGAAGATGACGATGGCCATGACTCTCCCGTGATGACAGACACAGGGCTAACACCCCCCCTGTCATGGCAATGTCAGCGCTCCCCATGTCACTGGCAGCGGACCGGCCCCACCGTCCCGTCCCGGACGCACGCCACTGAGCGTCCCATCCTTGCGCCTGTCCGCTGGTGGATAAGGCCCGGTGCGGCCACCCATTCGCCTCCGTCCCTCGTGTCGCACCGCGACGTTGCGGGCCGTCCCCGGGGAGGGCAGAAGGGCACGCGGCGCGTCACCCCGGGCTTCACTCCCCTTGCGCCCAGGAGCTTCCACCGTGGATCGGGCAACCCTCGTCGGACTGGACAAGCAGCACGTCTGGCACCCCTACACCGCGATGGAGCAGTACATCGCGAAGACGGACCCGCTCGTCATCGTCCGCGCGGAGGGGGTCTGGCTCCATGACGCGGACGGACGGCGCTACCTGGACGCCAACGGCTCGTGGTGGGTGTCCACCCTGGGACACCGCCACCCGCGCCTCGTGCACGCACTCACCGAGCAGCTGGGCAGCCTGGCCCACGTCTCGCTCGCGGGCATCACGCACGGACCCGCGGCCCGACTGGGCGCGGAGCTGACCGCGCTGGCTCCGGGCGCGGACCGGGCGGACGTGCCCTCGGAGCAGAAGCTGTCGCGCGTCTTCTATTCGGACAACGGCAGCACCGCGGTGGAGGTGGCCATCAAGATGGCCGCGCAGTACTGGGCGCAGAACGGCCGCCCCCGCCGCACCCGCTTCATCACCCTGACCGGCGCCTTCCACGGCGAGACGATTGGCGCCACCAGCGTGGGCGGCGTGCACGAGTTCCGCGATGTGTTCGGCCCGCTCCTCTTCGATGTGGTGCACGTGCCGTCCCCCGCTGAACCCGACGGCCACGCGCGCGCCCTGGCCGAGGTGAAGGCCGCGCTCGCGGCGGATCCGGACGGCATCGCCGGCGTCATCCTGGAGCCCGTGCTCCAGGGCGCGGCGGGCATGTGGATGTCGTCGCCGGACTTCGTGCGCGAGGTGCGCGCGGCCACCCGCGCCGTGGACACCTTCCTCATCGCCGACGAGGTCTTCACCGGCATGGGCCGCACCGGCGCTCGCTTCGCGGTGGACCTGGCCGGCGTGGTGCCGGACCTCCTGTGCCTGGCCAAGGCGCTCAGCGGGGGCATGCTGCCCTTCGCCGCCACGCTCGCTTCGGAGCGCATCTTCCAGGGGTTCCTGGGGGCGAAGGACCGGGCGCTCTATTACGGGCACTCCTACTGTGGCAACCCGCTGGGCGCGGCCGTGGCGCGCGAGGTGCTGGCCGTGTACCGCGACGAGGACGTGCTGGGGCAGGTGCGGCGCAAGGCGCCTCGCGTGAAGGCCGCCTTCGAGCGCATGGCCGCCACCCTCCCCGGGCTCGTGCGCCCGCGCGCGGTGGGCATGGTGGGCGCGGTGGACCTGGGCGGCGGAGGCTACTTCGCGGACAGCGGCTGGCGCGTCTACGAGGCCGCTCGCCGCCGCGGCCTCTATCTGCGCCCCATGGGCAACACCGTCTACATCGCGCCCGCGCTCAACATCCCGGACGCGGACCTGGACCTGCTGCTCGCGGGCGTGGAGGACAGCCTGCGCGAGGTGGCGGCGGGCTGAGCCGTCCCTTCCGGGTGGCGGAGTGGCGGAGCGCTGCGTCCGTACCCGCCCACCGGCGCGTGCCGGGCAGCCCCCTCCTGCCTTCTGGTGCTGCGAGGCCGTCACCGTGCGCATCCGTTGAGTCAGGCGCCGTGCCGGTGCCGGCTCTGGAGGAGGGAACCGCCGTGACACTCGAAACCCACCGTCCGCAGACAGGCCCCGGCCTGCCCGCCGGGCTGACGCCGGACAGCGTGGAGATGTTCCGGGCGCAGCTGCGCGGCGCGCTCATCCAACCGGGGGACGCCGACTACGCGGAGGCGTGCCAGCTGTACAACGCGATGATCCACAAGCGCCCGGCCATGGTGGCCCGGTGCGCGGACGTGGCGGACGTCATCGCCGCGGTGGCCCTGGCCCGCGAGCGCAAGCTGCCCCTGGCCGTGCGCGGCGGCGGCCACAACGGCGGCGGATTGGGGCTGGTGGATGACGGACTGGTCATCGACCTGTCCCGCATGCGCGGCGTGCGCGTGGACCCCGAGGCCCGCACGGTGCGCGTCGCGGGCGGCGCCGTCTGGGGGGACGTGGACCACGCCACCCATGCCTTCGGGCTCGCGGTGCCCTCCGGCATCATCTCCACCACGGGCGTGGCCGGGCTCACGCTGGGCGGCGGCCTGGGATACCTCACGCGCCGCTTCGGGCTCACCATCGACAACCTGCTCGCCGTGGACATGGTGCTCGCGGACGGCCGCTTCGTCACCGCGAACGAGGAGAAGTTCCCGGACCTGTTCTGGGCGGTGCGCGGCGGGGGCGGTAACTTCGGCGTGGTGACGTCGTTCCTCTTCCGGGCCAACCCCGTGGACACCATCATCGGTGGCCCCACGCTCTGGCCCCTGGACCGCGCGCCGGAGGTGATGCGCTGGTATCGCGAGTTCCTCCCGGCCGCGCCGGAGGACCTCAGCGGCTTCTTCGCCTTCATCACCGTGCCGCCCGCGCCGCCCTTCCCGGAGGAGCTCCACCTCCAGAAGATGTGCGGCGTGGTGTGGTGCTACACGGGCGACCCCGCGCGCGCGGGCGAGCTGTTCGCGCCCGTGCTGGCGCTCAAGCCCGCGCTGCACGGCGTGATGCCCATGCCCTTCCCGATGCTGCAGACCGCCTTCGACGCGCTCTATCCGCCGGGACACCAGTGGTACTGGCGCGCGGACTTCGTGCGAGAGCTGCCGGACGCGGCCATCGAGCAGCACGTGTCCTTCGCCGAGCGCCTGCCGTCCATGCAGTCCACCATGCACCTGTACCCCATCGACGGGGCGGCGCACCGCGTGGGTCCGCATGACACGGCCTTCCGCTTCCGCGACGCGCGCTGGTCGGAGGTCATCGTCGGGGTGGATCCATCACCGGAGCGGGCGGCGGACATCTCCACCTGGGCGAAGGAGTACTGGAGCGCGCTGCACCCGTACTCGGCGGGCGGCGCCTACGTGAACTTCATGATGGAGGAGGGCCAGGAGCGCGTGCAGGCCACCTACGGCGACAACTACGCGCGCCTGGTGGAGGTGAAGCGGAGCTACGACCCGCGGAACCTCTTCCACGTGAACCAGAACATCCTGCCCGGTCCGGTGAGCCCCCCGAGCGTCGCGCACTGAAGGCGCGCGCTCAGGCCTGGGCCCGCGGAGGGAGCGGCAGGTCGATGAAGAAGGAGGCGCCCTCGCCAGCGGCGCTTTGCAGGACCATCTTGCCGTGGTGGCCCTCGACGATTTGATGGGCGATGAAGAGGCCCAGCCCCAGTCCGTGCACGGAGCGGGGCGGGCCGCCGCGCTCGAAGCGCTCGAAGACGCGGGCCTGGTGCTCGGGCGGGATGCCCGGGCCGCCGTCCGACACGTAGAGGATGAGCCGCTCGCCGCGCCTGGCGAACCCGATGCGCAGCGGCGTGCCCGGCGCGTACTTGATGGCGTTGGACACCAGGTTCGTCATCACCTGCTGCATGCGCGAGCGGTCCCACAGCACACGCAGGCCCAGCTCCGCCCGCAACTCCAGGATGCAGCCGGCCTGCTCCATCTGTTCGCGGAAGGTGTCGAGGACCTCGTGGACCATCTCCATCGGGTCGCTCTCCTCCATGTGGAAGTCCAGCTTGCCCGCGCGGATGCGTGAGACGTCCAGCAGCTCGTCCACCAGCCGCGACATCCGCTCCACCTGCCTCAGCGCGGACTCCATCGCGGCCAGGAGCTTCTCCGGGGAGGGGGGGGCGCCGCGCGTGGGAGACAGGCGCCGGCGCGTCATCTCCAGGTGCAGGAGCAGCGCGGTGACGGGCGTCTTCAGCTCGTGAGACGCCACGCCCAGGAAGGTGTCGCGCGCGGCCAGCGCGTGCTGGAGGTCATGCGTGACGGCCTCCAGTTGCTGGCGCGCGCGGGTGCGCTCGCTGACCTCCTGCACGGCGACGAGCAGGCCCTGGATGCGGCCCTCGCCGTCTCGCTGGGTGTGGATGTCCACGTCCAGCAGCAGCTCCTTGAGGCCGCCCTGGCCGTCCGGTTGGCGCACCGGTATCTCGCGGCCCACGAAGGGCTCACCGGTGCGGTAGACGCGCTCCAGGTGCTGGAGCAGCACGCCGTGGCCCCCTTCCGGCTGCGCGTCTCGGGCGGGCCTGCCCAGCATGTCCCGGCCCATCAGGTTCGCGAACATGGGGTTGATGACCGTGAAGAGGAGGTCCGGGCCCGACATCACGCACATGGCCGCGGGGGCCTGCATGAAGAAGTCGGAGAGCTGCTGCCGGGCCCGCCCCAACTGGAGCTGGCTGTCCACGCGCGCCAGCAGCTCGCGCGCGGAGAAGGGCTTCACCAGGTAGTCGTCCGCGCCGGCCTGGAGCCCCTCGATGCGGGCCTCCTCTCCCGCGCGCGCCGACAGCATGATGAAGGGGATGCCGCGCGTGCGCGCGTCGCCGCGCAGCTTCTGGAGCAGGCCGAAGCCGTCCAGCCGGGGCATCATCACGTCGCTGAGGATGAGGTCCGGCTTCGTTTCGAGCGCCGCCTCGAAGGCCGCCTCGCCGTCCGCCACCGCGCGCACGTTCCAGTGCGACGCCAGCAGTCCGCTCACGTACCCGCGCATGTCCGCGTTGTCGTCCGCGACGAGGATGCGCCCACGCCTCGCCGGCAGCACGAGCCCCGCGCCCGCGTCCTCCATGACCGTGGCGCCGCTGGGGACCCCCACCAGCTCCTGCTCGATGCCCGGCGGCGGGAGGGACTCAGGCGCGTCCGGCAGCCAGCGCAGCGCCTCCTCGCTGAAGGCGGACCCCAGCTTGCCCGCGTGCGGGGTCCCATCGTCCTCCTGGACCTGCTCGGCGGGCAGGTGCGCGCGGCCCAGCGGCAGCTCCACGAAGAAGGTGCTGCCCTCGCCCTCCACGCTGTGGACGCCCAACGTGCCGCCGTGCAGCTTCACCAGCTCCTGGATGAGCGCCAGCCCGATGCCGGTGCCCTCATGCGTGCGCCCGCGCGAGGACTCCACGCGGTGGAAGCGCTCGAACACGCGCGGCAGCTCCGCCTCCGGGATGCCGGTGCCGGTGTCCCGCACGGTGAGCCGCACCCGCGTCCCCTCGCGCTCAAGCCGCACGGTGACGCCGCCGTGGAGCGTGAACTTGAACGCGTTGGAGAGCAGGTTGAGGACAACCTTCTCCCACATGTCCCGGTCCACGTAGACGGGCTCGCCCACGTCCTGCGTCTCCACGGTGTACTGGAGCCCCGCCTTCTCCATGGCGGAGCGGAAGACGCTGGCCAGGTCCTCGGTGAGCCGCGCCAGGTCCGTGGGGTGGAAGCTCGCCTTCACCCGGCCCGCCTCGATGCGCGAGAAGTCCAGGAGCGAGTTGACCAGCTTCAACAGGCGCAGGGCATTGCGATGGGTGAGCTCCTGGCGCGCGCGCTGCGATGGCGGCAGGGGCGCGGACGCGTCCGCGAGCGACTCCTCCAGCGGCCCCAGGATGAGCGTGAGCGGCGTGCGGAACTCGTGCGACACGTTGGAGAAGAACGCCGTCTTCGCCCGGTCGATGGCCGCCAGCGCCTCCGCGCGCTGCGCCTCCGCCTCGTAGGCGCGCACGTTGACCACCGCCGTGGTGAGCGCGGCCTGGAGCTGTTCGTAGAAGCCGCGGTAGGTGTCATCCATGGCGCGGCGGGGGCTCACGCCGGCCACCAGGTAGCCGAAGGGCTCCGCCATGCCGGCCGGGTGGATGGGCAGCACGCGCGCGTGCGTCGGCGGCTCCTCGTACGGCCCCATCGTCAGGCCCGGGTCCAGCGGCGCGCGCGGCACGTCCACGGGTTCCGCGCCCGCGGTGGCGAAGGGCCACGGCCCGTCCAGCCCGGCCTCCTCCGGGCTCCACGCGGTGCCCGGGGGCAGGCCCATGCCGCTCACCCACTGGACGCGCGGAGCCGCTTCGTCGCGGCGGTAGAAGAGGAGGAAGGGCACGTCGAGCGCGGCGTCCTGCTGCAACCGCGGCAGCGCGGCGCCAATGTCCTCCACCGTCTTCACCTTGCCCAAGAGGGCGGACAGCTCGCGCAGCGTCTGCGTGCGCCGCGCGCTGAGCATCTTCTCCGTCACCTCCGTGATGGGGTGGAAGAGGCCGCCCACGCGTCCGGACTCGTCGCGGATGGGGCTGAAGGAGAAGGTCATGAAGGCCTCCTCCAGGTAGCCGTACCGGTCCAGGAACATGCGCTGGTTCTCGATGTAGGAACCCACGCCCGTGCCCGCCTTCTCGAACACGCCGCCCACCACCGGCAGTGCCGTGGCCCAGCAGTCGCGGAAGGGCTGGCCCATGGACTCCGGGTGCTTCGCGCCGCAGATGGGCCGGTAGCTGTCGTTGTAGAGCTGCACGCGCTCCGGTCCCCACGCGATGAGGATGGGGAAGGTGGAGGACAGGCACAGGCTGACCGTCGTGCGCAGGCTCTGCGGCCAGGTCTCCACCGGCCCGAGCGGCGTCTTCGACCAGTCCATGGAGCGGATCAACCGCCCCATCTCACCGCCGCCGGACAGCCAGTCCATTCCCCTTCCCGTGGACGACACCGCCGTGGAACCGGCCTGGGAGGGGTGGGGGGGAGTCATAAGGCCTCGGATGTTCGTCCAGGGAAACCGTCTGGTTGATAGCGGATTCGCGCGGCGCGTGCCGGTGCATCAAGCGCAAGTGTGAGCTTGCTTGCTTCGACCCCGGGTGGGGTGGCGGGGACCGCCGCCCACGGAATTCAAGGGGCCGAGCGGGGCTGTCGCTTCTCGCGGGCATGCCGCACGGCGAGCACGACGAGCAGCGCGGCCACGCCGGCCAGCGCGACGAAGTGCTCCACGCGGCCCACGCCCTTCGCCACGCGGTCCACGCTCGCGGAGCCCAGGTAGCCCAGCGTCACCACCAGGGGGGAGCTCAGGCACAGCGCCAGCCCGTCCCAGAGGAGGAAGCGGCGAAAGGGCATGCCCTCCGCGGCGGCCATGGCGAACACCGGCACGCGCAGCACGGACATGAACCGGCCCACGAAGACGACGCGCGAGCCGTGCTTCGCGTACAGGCCCTGGATGCGCTCGCGGCGCTCGGGCGGGAACAGGCGGCGCGTGCGCCGGTGCGTGTAGAGCGCCTGCCCCAGCCGGCGCGCCGTGAAGAAGAGCACGGTGTCCCCGCACAGCACGCCCGTGAAGCACAGCGCGATGGCGGCCGGAAGCGGCATCGCGCCCCGGTGTGAGAGCACGCCCGCCGCCAGCTGCACCAGGTCCTCCGGGAACGGCAGCCCCAGGCCTCCCGCCACGAGCACCAGGAAGAGCAGCGGGCCAGAGCCGTGCGTCACGAGGAGCTGGAGGGGAGAGTCGGTCATCGGGGCTCGGCCCGTCAGGGCTCTGGAAGAACGGCCGCGGCGCGGCGCTCCTGGCGGAAGAGGAGGACCTCGCGGACGATGATCTGCAGGGTGGCCGCCACGGGCACGGCCACCACCGCGCCGACAATGCCCGCCAGCTCCACGCAGAAGAGGACCGCGAGCAGGGTGACGAGCGGGTTGACGTGCACGGTGCGCTTGAACACGAGCGGCGCCATCACGTTGCCCTCCAGCTGACCGTAGAGGAGGAAGTAGATGAACACCGCGAGCGCCTTCCACAGGCCTCCGGTGGCCAGCGTGAGCAGCGTGATGATGCCGCCCGCGATGATGGGGCCCGCGTAGGGCACCAGGCTGGAGAAGCCGCTGGCCACGCCCAGGGGCAGGTAGAAGGGCATGCCCAGCACCGCCAGCATGGTGGTGGTGAGCGTGGCGTTGATGGCGCAGATGAGGGTGATGCCGGACAGGTAGCCGCCCGTCGCGCTGTACACGTTGCGCAGCACGCGCACGTAGCGCATCCGGTGGTCCGGGCGTGCCAGGTCCAGCAGGCGCTTGAGCACGCCGCCGCCGAACACCAGCATGAACACCACCAGGAAGAAGACGGTGAGGATGCCGCCCAAGAGGCCCACCACGCCGCCAATGGCGCTCATCAGGAGCGCGGGCAGGGGCCCGGCGAGCGCGGGCGTGGCCTCCTCCAGCCGTTCGTTCCAGCCCAGGCTCTGAAGCCGCTGGTTGAGCGCGCGCAAGATGCCGGTGCCGCGCATCTGCTTCCACAGGTGCGGCCACTGCGTCACCAGCGCGTCCACCTGGGTCACCAGGTCCGGAATCACCAGCAGCCCCAGCGCCACGGTGGCCACGAACAGCCCGAACAGCACCACGGCGATGGCCAGCCACCGCTTGAGGCCGCGCTTCTCCAGCCGCGACACGCCGTGCTCCAGCGACAGCGCGATGAGCGCGGCGATGCCGGTGAGCGTGAGCGCCACGCGCGTCTTGGCGACGAGCACCACCAGGACCATCACCCCCAGCACCACGAGGCACACGGTGAACACCGTGCGGGGCGACACCTGGGACTTCAGCTGCGGCGGGACGACGGGCTCGGACACCGGTGGGGCTCCCCAGGGCGGGCCACCGGCTTCGGGCCCCATGCCTTGCGGATGCGTCATCCCGCGCCCGGCGGCAACCACTGTCGGCCTCCAAGTGTGCGCGCCGGGTCCGGGCCTCGCTCAAGCGTCCTGCGGGTGACACCCGGCGCCGCGAAGGGGCCTGGCCGCACGCAATCACCGGCGTTGTGGTTCGTCACCCCGGCAGCCCCGAAACGCCCGGGTTGGCCGCCAGGCCGTCCGTCCCCCCGAGCACGGTTGCGCGTCCGCAACGCGACGGCGCCGCGCTCGGGCGTCGTGCACCTGACGCGCCGGGACGTCGTGGAAAAAGGGGACAGCACGGTTTGCCGGGCCCGAGCGTCAGACGTGGATGGGAACCTTCGTGGGAAGGGACTTTCGCGGGCCGGGAGAGGACACCATGAAAAAGATGGGTGAGCAGGAGCTGGAAGGGGTGCGGCGGGAGGCCCTCGAGACGGAAGCCCGGTGGCGCGGGCTGGCGGCGAAGCTGGCGGAGCTGGGCGGCGAGGAGATGGACGCGCAGCTGCTGGTGACGTTCCGGGGCGCGCGGGACGCGGGCGCGGTGCCGCCGGACGCAGGCTTCTTCCTGGTGGCGCACATCCTCACGGCGATGGCGGACGAGGCCATCGCGGAGGATCCGCGCGTGCGGATGCGGGCTCGCGAGCTGGACGCGATGGAGCGCGAGTACGGCCTCACCGGCGAGGGTTGGCCGGAGGGGGAGCTTCCGCCGGAGGACTGGGAGGCGCTGTGCGTGGAGTACGAGCGGGCCTGTGATGAAGCACGCGCCGCGTTCTTCCGCGCGTACGGCGAGGAGGAGATGGCGCGGCTGTACCTGGATCAGCGCGTGACGTTCCACCATCGCTTCGAGAGCGGGCGGCGCTTCTTCCACGGGCTGCCCATGTTGCCCACGCAGCTGCACTGAGCGGGAGGTCCGCTAGACTCCGCCCTCCTGTGCTTTTCGGAAGGCGGCGGATGCGAGCGGCAAGCCTGGCTGTGGCGGTGGGCTGTTGGGTGTGGGGCGCGCTGGCGTTCGGAGCGGGGCCCACGCCCGCGCCCGTCCGGGTGGAGGCCAGCGCGACGTACGACGCGCTCCAGCGCCTGGTGCGGATCCGCGAGGTGGCGCTGTCGCCGGACGGCACGCGGGTGGCCTGGGTGGAGTCGGTGCCGGGGACCGCGGAGGCCGCGCGGCTCCAGGTGCGGGAGCTGGCGCATCCGGAGCGGGCGCCGGTGCGCGTCACCGCGTCGAAGGACGGCGCGCAGTGCGCGGAAGGTTCGCTGTCGTGGAGTCCGGACGGCCGGCAGCTCGCGTTCCTCTCCACGGCGGGCGAGGGCCGGGCGAAACAGCTCTACATGGCGGACGCATCGGGGACGGGCGGGCCCGCGCGGCGGCTCACCACGGTGAAGGGCGTGCTGGCGTCGCCGAAGTGGTCGCCGGATGGGAAGTCCGTGGGGCTGCTCGTCATCGAGGGCGCGGAGGACGCGTTGGGGCCCCGGGGGCCGGCGGCGCGCGAGACGGGCGTGGTGCAGGCGTCCCCGCCGGTGAAGCGCTTCGCGGTGGTGACGGTGGAGGACACGCGGCTGCGGTGGGTGTCACCCGCGGGTCTGTTCATCCACGAGTACGCGTGGAGTCCGGATGGCGCCCGGGTGGCGGTGACGGCCTCGAAGCCACCGGGGGATGCGAACTGGTGGAGCGCGCGGGTGTACGCGGTGGAGGCGGGGACGGGAGAGACGTCGCTGCTGCACACGCCCAGGTGGCAGGTGGCGGAGCCCGCGTGGAGTCCGGACGGCCAGCAGCTCGCGTTCATCGAGGGACTGATGAGCGACGAGGGCAACACGGGTGGGGACGTGCTCGTGGTGTCGGTGCCGGAGCGGCTGGCGGCGAAGGTGCGCTTCGGGGAGAAGGCGGAGCTGCCCACGAAGGTGCCGCCCGCGCGGAACGTGACGGAGGGGCTGAAGGCGACGGCCACGGATCTCTTCTGGCCCACGGCGGAGCGGCTGGTGTTCGTGGCGCAGGCGCAGGGCGAGGCCGCGCTGATGGCGGTGGCTTCGGGCGGCGGAGAAGTGAAGTCGTTGTGGAAGGGCCCGGAGCACGTGAAGGTGTCGCTGGGGAAGGACGGAGTGACGAGCGCGGTGGTGCGCGACGCCATCACCCAGGCGCCGGAGCTGTGGACGGGGCCGGTGGGGGCGTGGAAGCAGGTGACGCGCCTCAACTCGGACGTGCGCGTGACGGTGGGCGACGTGCGCAGCGTGACGTGGACGAGCGACGGGCAGCCGGTGCAGGGCTGGCTGGTGTTGCCGGTGCCGGACGCGTCCGGACGCAAGGCGCCCATGGTGACGGTGGTGCACGGAGGACCGGCGGCGGGAGTGCTGCCAGGGTTCAATCCGCAGACGGCGTTGTTCACGGCGAGGGGCTACGCGGTGTTCATGCCCAACCCGCGAGGCAGCTACGGACAGGGTGAAGCGTTCGTGCAGGCGAACCGCCGAGACTTCGGCTTCGGGGATTTCAACGACGTGCTGGCGGGGCTGGACGCGGTGCTGGCGTCGGCGCCGGTGGATCCGGCGCGGCAGGGCATCACGGGGTGGAGCTACGGCGGCTTCCTGACGATGTGGGCGGTGACGCGGACGCAGCGCTTCCAGGCGGCGGTGGCGGGCGCGGGCATCGCGAACTGGCAGAGCTACTACGGCACGAACCACATCGACTCATGGATGCTGCCGTACTTCGGAGCGACGGTGTACGACGAGCCGGAGGTGTACACGCGCTCGTCGCCCATCAACGGGGTGAAGCAGGTAAAGACGCCCACGCTGGTGCTGCACGGAGAGAGGGACCTGGAGGTCCCCGCGTCGCAGGGCTACGAGTTCCACAAGGCGCTGAAGACCCTGGGCGTGAAGACCCAGTTGGTCATCTACGCGGATGAGGGCCACAGCCTGCGCAAGCCCGAGCACCAGAAGGACCGGCTCTTGCGCACGCTGGACTGGTTCGACGCGAACCTGCCGGCGGTGACGGAGTCGAAGCCGAAGGTGCGGGCGCCGGCGCGCTGAGCCTTCGGACACGAAGGCCGTCCCAATGGATGAGAAGGTGAGGACCCAGAGGAGCCACCCTGTCAGCGCGAGCCGCGAAAACCTGTCCGACAGTCGGACAGGTTTTGAATCAGCAGCAGGCGGGAGCTGGGTAGGGATGGTTCGGGGGACAGGTCAGGGACCGCGGAGGCCGGGCTCGGCGGGGGCCACGAGTGAATTGAGCACGTGGTCTCGCCACTGGCCGTTGATGAGGAGGAAGTCGCGGGCGTAGCCCTCGGGGATGAAGCCGAGGCGGCGGAGGACGGCGGCGCTGCGCAGGTTCTCTGGCAGGTGGTTGGCCTGGAGCCGGTGCAGGCCCATGGCGCTGAAGGCGAAGTCGCAGAAGGCGCGGAGGGCTTCGGTCATGAGGCCCTTGCCCTCGTGGCGGTGATCCAGGCCGTAGCCCAGGTCCGCGGCCTGGAGCGGTCCCCGGCGGATGTGGGCGAGCGTGGCGTTGCCGATGACGGGCGCGAGCGCGAGGGGCTGGCCCTTCGGGAGGATGAAGACGCGCAGGGACAGGTCGTGGCGGAAGTCCTCGCGGTCCTGGGCCAGCCGCGTGCGCCAGTAGGCCCCAGAGAAGAAGGTCCCCGGGCGCGCAGGGGACACCGGGCCCAGGTGGTCCTTGTTGGCCACGTGGTACGCGAGCACTCGCTCCGCCGAGTCGGGCGGCAGCAGCATCAGGTGCAGGCGCTCGGTGGTGAGCAGGACGGGCGACTTGTCGATCATGGCGGTGCCGGACTTCAAGGGTAACGCGCTCCCAGGGGACGTGCGCGCCTGAAGCGCGGATGAAGAAAAAGGTCCCCACCCGCATGGAGTGAGGACCTTCATGCTCAGGGAGCACTGGCGTGCGTTACTCGCCGTGGTCCATGGGCTGCTGGGGCACCTGCTGCTGCGCTCCTCCGCCACCCGTGCCCTGCTCGGGCTGCGGGCTCTGGTGGTCCACGCCCGCGCCGTGCGGCTTCGCATCCGGGCCCTGCTCCGGCTGCTGCGCTCCGCTGCCGCCCACGCCTCCACTGCGCGACGGCTGCGCACCGGCCACGTTGCGCTCCACCACGATCTCCACGCGGCGGTTGTTGGCGCGGCCCTCCGCCGTGCTGTTCGACGCCACCGGCCGGTTCTCACCCACGCCTCGGACCTGGATGCGGTCCGGCGGGACGCCCTGGTTCACCAGGAAGTTCCTCACGCTCTCCGCACGGCGCTCCGACAGTTGGTCGTTGTAGCCCTCCGTGCCTCGCGAGTCCGTGTGGCCTTCGATGAGCAACGGATTCTTCGCTTCCTTCAGCGCCGTCGCCACCTCCGACAGCCGGTCGCGCGCCGCGGGCAACAGCTCCGTCGCGTTCGTCGCGAACAGCACGCTGCCCGACAACGTCACCACCGTGCCGCGCGCCTCCTCCCGCACCTTCACGTTCTCGTCCTGCAGCCGCGTCAGCGCCTGCGATGCACGCTGCTCCGCCTGGAGCCGCGCCTGTCGCTCCTGCTCCAACTCCTGCGTGCGCTGCTGGAGCTGCTGGTTCAGCTCGGCCAGTCGCTGCGCTTCCGCCTGCTGCTGCTCCGTGCGCCGCTGCATCTCCGCTTCCAGTTGCTGACGCTGCTGCGCGTCCGCCGTGCGCAGCCGCTCGGCCTCCTGCGCGCGCTGCGCATCGTATTGCTGGCGCTGCTGCTCATACTGCTGGCGCTGGGCTTCGTACCTCGCGCGATCCTCCTCCTGCTGGCGCGTGAGGTTCTTCGCGCGCGCTTCCTGCTGCTCACGCAGGGACTGTTCCGCCTGGGCCCGCTGCTGCGCGGCCAGGTCCGCCTCGCCGCGCGCCTCGGCGATCTCCGCCTTGCGCAGGGCCACGTACGCCAGCGAGCGCGTCTTCACCGAGCCCTTGCTCTCCGCGTACTCGTTCTCCGCCTCCTGCAGGGCCGCCCGGGCCGCCGCCACGTCCGCGGGGCGCTCGCGGCCCTCGGGGCTCTTGGCCACCTCGCGGTAGGCCTGGCGCGCCGCGGTCAATTCACTGGGCGGGGGACCGTGGGCACACCCCACCGAGAGCGCCGTGACTCCCGCGACCGCCAACCATCCAAGTTTCCAACGCTGCATGACTCGCTCCTCACAAGGCTAGAGGTAGGGGACTCACTGACCGCCGCGGAGGGACTCGGCCTGCTCGGAAGCCCGCCGCGCCTCGTTCTTCAGTGGCACCGCTCGGGCCAGCGCCGACGCCAGATCCGCGTCCGCGGCCGCCTGACGGAACCGCAGCTCCGCGGCATCCTGCTCACCCTCTTGAATCAGCCGCTCTCCGTCGGCGATCTGCTGACGCGCGAACTCCAGATGCCGGGCGGCCTCCGGCACGTTCGGCGCCTGGGAGTTCTCCGCCGAGCGGAGCGCGGCTTCCGCCTGCACGCGCTGCTGATGGGTGGACGTTGCAATCACCTGTTTGCCTGCACAGCCAACGGCCGCGACGCAGAGCAGGGCGGCGGCGAACAGCTTCGGGCGCATGGATCACCTCATGCCGGTGGAAATGCTGGGACGCTCCGGCGCGGCCCAGAGGGAGTTGTTTTGGAAAATGGGCGGTGCCCGGCCAGTCGGCATCGGCGACCTGTCCCCACCAGGCACGCTGGCCAAGGGGGTTGACAGGCGTCGTGTAGGGAACGAGGCGCACAGGCCACGCCCGCGCACGGGCTGCTGGCCGTGCGGCGAGAGGGACGCTAGAGGGGAAGCATGCGCCTGCACCTCGTGGACGGCACGTATGAGCTGTACCGGGCCCACTTCTCGCCTCGACCGAGCACCACCGCCCCGGACGGACGGGACGTGAAGGCCACGGCCGGTGTGATGGACTCCCTGCTCGCCCTCCTGCACGACGAGCAGGAGGCCGTGACGCACGTCGCGGTCGCGTTCGACAACCCCATCCGCTCGTTCCGCAACGCGCTGTTCGACGGTTACAAGGGTGACGAGGGCGTGCCGCCGGAGCTGCGCGCGCAGTTCGACCTGGTGGAGGAGGCCGTGGCGGCGCTGGGCGTGCGCGTCTGGTCCATGAAGGACCAGGAGGCGGACGACGCGCTGGCCACCGCGGCGGCGCGCTGGGCGGGCGAGGTGGAGCAGGTGCGGCTGCTCACGCCGGACAAGGACCTGGGCCAGTGTGTGCGCGGCCAGCGCGTGGTGCAGGTGGACCGGCGGCAGCAGAAGGTGATGGACGCCGACGGGGTGAAGGCGAAGCTGGGCGTGGCGCCGGAGAGCGTCCCGGATCTGCTGGCGCTGATGGGCGACGACGCGGACGGCATCCCGGGGCTGGCGGGCTTCGGGGCGAAGGGCGCGGCGGCGGTGCTCCAGGCGTATGGACATCTGGAGTCCATCCCGGACAACGCGGCGGAGTGGACGGTGAAGGTGCGGGGCGCGGACAAGCTGGCGGCGACGCTGAAGGCGCACCGCGAGGACGCGCGGCTGTACCGCACGCTGGCCACGCTGGTGGAGGACGCGCCGCTGCCGGGCACGAAGTCGCTCGCGGACATGGAGTGGAAGGGCGTGCCGGAAGCGCGCTTCAAGGCGTTCTGTGAAGGATTGGGATTGAAGAGCCTCCAGCGCCGGCCGAAGCGCTGGGCGGCATGAGGAAGCCATGAGCATGGAATTGAAGCCCCCTCCGTCGGACGGCTGGGTCCCCACGCTGGACGACACCCCCTTCACCCGCATGGGCGGCGAGGTGCCCGTCCACGCGCTGGCGGAGGCCTTCTACGATGTGATGGACGCGGAGGAGCCCGCGCTCGCCGCCATCCACGAACTCGACGCCGAGGGCAAGGTGAACCGGGGCACGCGCCAGCGCTTCGGCATGTTCCTGGTGGGCTGGCTGGGCGGGCCGCAGCACTACAGCGCGACGCACGGCCACCCCCGGCTGCGCATGCGCCACGGACACCTGCCGGTGGACACGGCGATGCGGGACGCGTGGCTGCGCTGCATGCAGAAGGCCATGGACAAACAGGGCATCACCGGCGGCCTGCGAAGCTTCCTGGATGACCGCTTCGCCCAGGTGGCGGACTTCCTCCGCAACACGGAAGGATGAGGTTCACCGAGTCCATCCGCATCACCTGTCCGCGCGAGCGCGTCTTCGCGTACACGCAGGACTACGGGCAGCGGCTCGTCTGGGACACGTTCCTGCGCGAGGCGGTGCTGATGGACGGCGCGACGGAAGCCGGGCCGGGCGTGAAGGCCTGGTGTGTGTCGTGGCACGGGCTGGGGATGGAGACGCAGTACGTGTCCTTCCAGCCGCCCGCCGTCACGGCGGTGAAGATGACGCGAGGTCCACGCCTGTTCGAAAGCTTCGCGGGCTCGTGGCGCTTCGATGAAGAGGCCCCTGGCGTCACGCGCGTCACCTTCACGTATGCCTTTGAATTGCGGCGCCCCTTCGGATGGCTCACGCCGCTCCTGAAGTGGACCCTGACCCGTGAGGTCCGGGGACGGCTGAAGGACCTGCGGCGACGCCTGGACGCGGGTGTCCCCGGCACGGCATAGACTTGCCGTATGAGCACGCAGCTACAGCCGTCCCACGCCACCCCAGCTGTCCATGAGCTGGAGCCGCTGTTCGAGGAGGCGGCGAGGGCCTCGGGCTCATCGCGCGCCCTGAAGGCCGGGTACCTCAACGCCGTCATCGCCCGATGGGTCCAGACGGAGGACCCGTCGACGCTCGCGCCCGCGTTGCACGCGCTGCTGGCGAAGGAGGGCGTGAAGCAGCTGGTGGACGAACAGGGCACGCCCGTCAGCGCCGCCGCGACGCAGGCCTTGCTGGCCATGTCCTATCCGCACCCGCTGGAGGTCGCCCCGGAGCACCTGGAGGCGCTGCGCAAGCACACCGAGCCGTCCGTGCCGCCCGCGCCCAAGGGCTGGATCCTCACGGTGCTGGTCGTGGCGACCCTGATCCAAGCCGTCTACTTCTTCCTGGCGGATGACATGCGGCACATGTTCGGGGCCACCGCTGAGCAACTGGCGGGAGAATCCGGCCTGGCACTCCCAGGAGGCGGGGAAGGCTTCTTCGACAGGCTGGAGAAGGTGGCGTGGTGGCCCGTGCGGCCCATGGTGCCCTGGGTGCAGGTCGTTGGATCCGCGGTCCTCTATTTCTTCTCCACCGCCCTCGCGACGAAGGCGTGGGAGCGCACCCTGGCCCGGCGCGGCTTCCTGGGGTTGGGCGTGTTGGGCCTCGTGGTGGGCGTGCTCCCCATGCATGTGTATGAGAACTGCGGAACGCTGGTGGGCGCGCTGGGCGCGGGTTGGATGTTGCGCGTGCCCAAGCCGTCCGCGCCGCCGTCCGCCTGAGTGCCCGCTCGCCGGGCCATGGCCGGACGGGCGATGCGCCCCCACCCTCCAGTTTTCACCACCCGGATTGGGGGTTTGGAACCATGCGAACGAACAACGAACTCTGGACCGCTGCGGGCTTCGGCGTCCTCGCCGGGATGCGCAGCATGACGGCGCCCGCGTTCCTCACGCGTGAGCTGTCACGCAATCCGACGCGCGCGTTGAAGCGGGCTCTGCCGGGCCTCACGTCGAGGAAGGTGTCGCAGCGTCTGGGCATCCTGGCGCTCGGCGAGCTGGTGGGGGACAAGTCCCCCAGTACGCCGGCGCGCACCGCCTTGCCCATCCTGACGGGCCGCATCCTTTCCGGGGCCATCACCGGCGCCGCGGTGTCACGCAAGCGCAAGGGAGCGAAGCTTGGCTTCGCACTCGTCGGCGCCGCAGCCGCCATCGCCTCCAGCTATGTCTTCTATGGCTTCCGCCGTCTCCTGACGCAGAAGCTGCGCGTGCCGAACGTGGCCGCGGGCCTGGTCGAGGACGGCCTCGCTCTTGCCCTGGGCTCCCGACTCACCCGGGCGCTGCGATAGGTCCCGCTCCGTGGCTCACCCCGGCGCCTTGCCGGGGGTGAGCCGCGCCTCCAGCCGCGCCAGCACCGCATGCTCCGCCCGCGCCCGCTCCGCCAGGGGCGCGAAGAGCAGCCGCGAGCGCAGGCCCATGCCCTCCGTCAATTCGAACTGGCGCAGGTCCTCCGGCAGCGCGAGCAGCACCTCACCCAGGGGCCGCACCCGGTGCAGTTGGTACGAACCCGCCGCCTCCAGCGCGCGCACCACGTCCGCCACGGGCTCCGCGCGGGCCATGGCCTTGCGTGACTGCTCCTCGTAACGCAAGCCCGCCTCCACCCGCTCCTCCAGGTCCGCGAGCACCGCCGCCGATGTGCGCTGCGCCTCCTTCACCAGCCGCAACGGATCCAACGCCCGCTCCACGCGCCTTCGAACAGCAGGGGACAGCGCCCGGGCCCGACCCTCCACGCGCGACAGCACCGCGTCGCGGTAGCTCGCCGCGAAGCAGACCACGAACAGCGCCTCCTCCAGCGGCGCTCGCTCCCGCCCGGCCAACCCTTCCGCCAGCGAGCACAGCCCCTCGCCGGTGAGCACGTACCGGCGGCCCCGAGGCAGCCCCTTCACGGGCGCGCTGGTGCTCGCCTCCGCGTGGCCGCCGCGCACCAGCCGCTCCAGCGTTCGCCGCACCTGCGTCAGGTCGATGTCCTGCGAGGGCCGGGTCACGTCGTGCTCGACCCAGTTGGTGAACAGCAGGAAGTAGAAGCGCACGTCCGACACGCGGAAGCCGCCCGCGCGAGCCCCTGCCCCGTGCGCCGCAAGCAGCGCCGCCTGCACGAAGGTGGCCTGCGTGTCGATGTAACCCAACCGCGCCGTCAGGGTGCTGTTCCGAGCCATGGCCAGCAGGATGCCAGCCCCCGTCCCTCCCGTCCCATTCCTCCCAGGTGACAGTGTCCGCCAGGTCGAAAGACATATCCGGGCACGTCGTTCGTAGACAGGGCCAGCCTGAAGTCACGGAAGGATTTCCATGCTGCCCTGGCTCGTCCTCATCGCCGGTCTCTGCTTTCTCATTGAACAGCTGTCCCTGGGGTGGAAGTTGCCCCGCGTGCGCGGCTGGCACCTGCGGGTGGTGCTCATCAACCTGGCGCAGGTGGGCGTGGTGGTGCTGGGCGGCTACACCTGGGACCGGTGGTTCTCCGCGCACTCGGTCTTCCACCTGTCCCGGCATGTGAACCCGGTGGTGGGCGGCGTGCTGGCCTACCTCATCGCCACGTTCGTCTTCTACTGGTGGCACCGCGCCCGGCACGAGAGCGATGTGCTCTGGCGGTTCTTCCATCAAATCCACCACAGCCCGCGGCGGCTGGAGGTCATCACCAGCTTCTACAAGCACCCGCTGGAGATGACGGTGAACAGCCTCATTGGCGGGCTGCTCGTCTACACGGTGCTGGGGTTGAGCCCGGCGGCGGGCGCCATCTACACGGCCTGCTGCGCGCTGGGCGAATACTTCTACCACACCAACATCCGCACCCCGCGCTGGGTGGGCTGGTTCTTCCAGCGGCCGGAGATGCACCGCATCCATCACGAGTACGGCAAGCACAAGAACAACTACGGCGACCTGCCCATCTGGGACATGTTGTTCGGCACCTACGAGAACCCGTCCACGTGGGACGCCTCGTGCGGCTTTGACGACGCGAAGGAGCAGCGGCTGGGGGACATGCTCGCCTTCCGCGACGTGCATCGCTCGTAGGCGGTGGCACACTGGCGCCCCCTTCGCTTCATCCGTGAGGTCGCGCCATGAGCAGCTCGCGTCGGCAGTTCCTGACCCACACCGTGATTGGACTCGCGAGCACCGCTGTCTCCGCGGCGCCGGACGCGGGCACGTCCGCCCCGCCGGCCGGTGCGCCGCCCACCTTCGGCGCGGGCCCCACGGTGGGGCCGGAGGTGAGCCCTACCACCTTCGCGGAAGCCGAAAAGCTGATGCAGGTGCAGCTCACGCCCGCCGAGCGCACCCAGGCCGCGGGCAACTGGCGCGTGTCCCTGGCCCCGCTGCACGAGCGCCGCACCGGACCGCGCAAGCTGGAGCTGGAGCCCACGCTGTCGCCCGCATCGCAGTGGAACCCGTCGCTGCCGGGGCTCAAGCCCACCGCGCCCGCGAAGGAGCGCTTCGTGCGCAGCCGCGACGCGAAGGTGCCGCTGCCCGCGAAGGAAGAGGACATCGCCTTCGCGCCGCTCACGCAGCTGTCGCGCTGGGTGCAGTCACGAGCCATCACGTCCGAGCGGCTCACGCAGCTCTACCTCGCACGGCTGAAGCGCCATGATCCGAAGCTCCAGTGCGTCATCACGCTGACGGAGGAGCTGGCGCTCCAGCAGGCCCGGCAGGCGGACAAGGACATCGCGGCGGGCCGCTACAAGGGGCCGCTGCACGGCATCCCCTGGGGAGCGAAGGACCTGGTGGACACCGCGGGCATCCGCACCACCTACGGCGCGGAGCCGTTCCGCGACCGCGTCCCAGCCACGGACGCCGCCGCGGTGGAGCGGCTGCACCGCGCCGGCGCCGTGCTGGTGGCGAAGCTCAGCCTGGGGGCGCTCGCGCTCAATGACATCTGGTTCGGCGGCGAGACGAAGAACCCGTGGCTGACGGAAGAAGGCTCCTCGGGAAGCAGCGCGGGGCCGGGCGCGGCGACGGCGGCCGGGCTCGTGGGCTTCTCCCTGGGCAGCGAGACGGGCGGCAGCATCGTGTCGCCGTCCATGCGCTGCGGCGTCACCGGCCTGCGCCCCACCTACGGTCGCGTGCCGCGCACGGGCGCGATGACGCTGTGCTGGTCGCTGGACAAGCTGGGGCCCATGACGCGCGGGGTGGAGGACTCGCTGCTGGTGCTCGCCGCGCTCAATGGCGCGGACGCGGGCGACGTGGCGAGCGTGTCCGCGAAGCTGGACTTCGACGCGAACGCGCCCGTGAAGGGCCTGCGTGTGGGCTACGTGCCCGCGTGGATGAAGGAGAACCCCGCCACGGACGTGGACCGCGCGGCGCTGGAGACGCTCAAGGGGCTGGGCCTGACGCCGGTGGAGGTGCAGTTCCCCGACTGGCCGTACTCCGCCCTCAACGTCATCCTCTTCGCGGAGGCCGCCGCCGCCTTCGAGGAGCTCACGCTCACCCACGGCGTGGACGCGCTGAAGATGCAGACGCCCGACGCGTGGCCCAATCTCTTCCGCCAGTCCCGCTTCCTGTCCGCGGTGGACTTCGTCCAGGCGGACCGGCTGCGCCGCAAGGTGGCCCAGGAGATGGCGCGCATCATGTCGCGGGTGGACGTGCTGCTCGTGCCCTCGCTGCGTGACGAAGCCCTCACCATCACCAACCACACGGGCCACCCGTCGCTCACGCTGCGCACCGGCTTCGTGGAGGTGTCCAAGGCCCGCAGCGACTGGGCCCCGGACCCCAAGCGCCCCGGGCCCACCTTCGCCACCCCGCGCCGCGTCCCCCACGGCGTGACGCTCATTGGCCAGCTCTTCGACGAGGGCACCCTGGGCCGCGTGGGCATCGCCCTGGAGCGGGCCTCCGGAGTCGCCGGCGAGCGCCCGCCCGGCTTCTAGGCTCCCAACAGCCCCCGGTCCGATTATTTTGACAGTTCAGTCCACAATCATTACGTAGGGGGCATGGCACGCACGAAGGAGTTCGACCGGGACCAGACGGTGCGCCGGGCGATGCAGGTCTTCTGGGAGCAGGGCTATGAGGCCACCTCCACGGACGACCTGCTGCGCGCCATGGGCATTGGCCGGCAGAGCATGTACGACACCTTCGGGGACAAGCACGGCCTCTACCTGGAGGCCCTGCGCGCCTACCAGGCGGAGTACAGCGCCAACCTGGTGGAGTGCTTGCGCTCGCACCCGTCGCCCCTGGGCGCCATCCGCGAGTACCTCCTCTCCATCCCCAACGGCACCCAGAAGGTGCGCGCCCGGGGTTGCCTCTTCGTGAACGCCACCGCGGAGCTGGCGCACGTGGACGCGGAGGTCGCCACGCTGCTCAAGACCGGAGGCGCCCTGGGCCAGGGCGCGCTGGAGCGCGTCGTGAAGGATGCCCAGCGCAAGGGCGAGCTCAACCCCAGGGTGGACCCGGGCGTCGCCGCCAGCTTCCTCCTGGCCACCATCGGCGGCCTGCGCCTGAGCGCCAAGGCTGGCACCCCGCCCGAGGCCCTCCGCGACGTCGTGGACTTCGCGATGGCGGGCCTCAGGGCCCAGTAACCCGCCCCGCTGTTCTTCCGTCGCGGGAAGCACCCCGCGCCGCCTTCGCATGTCTGTATCTGGATTGGTCAGTCCAAATAATCCGCTGAAAGGGAGTCACACCATGTCGATGGATCGCTACTACCTGCTGGGCCGTTCGGGGCTGCGCGTCAGCCCGCTGTCGCTGGGCACGATGACGTTCGGGAAGGAGGGGACCTACGGTGGGCCCTGGGGCTCCACGGAGGACGTGTCCCGGACGCTGTTCAACCGCTACCTGGACGCGGGCGGAAACTTCGTGGACACCGCCGACCTCTACACCCACGGCTCCAGCGAGACGCTCATCGGGAAGTTCCTGGAGGAGCGCGGCGACCGGGACCGCGTCGTCGTCGCCACCAAGTACACGTACAACGCCACCCGCCCGGGAGACCCGAACGCGGGCGGAAACAGCCGCAAGAACATGCTGCGCGCGGTGGAGGCTTCCCTGAAGCGGCTGCGCACGGACTACATCGACCTGTTCCTGCTGCACACCTGGGACCGCCTCACCCCGGCGGAGGAGGTGGTCCGCACGTTCGACGACCTCGTGCGCGCGGGGAAGATCCGCTACGCGGGCCTGTCCGACGTGCCGTCCTGGTACGCGGCGCGCGCGCAGACCTGGGCGGAGGCGCACGCGCTCACGCCGCTCATCAACCTGCAGCTCCAGTACTCGCTGGTGGAGCGCAGCCTGGAGCACGAATACGTGCCGCTGGCCCAGACCCTGGGCATGGGCATCACCACCTGGAGCCCGCTGGGCGCGGGGCTGCTCTCCGGCAAGTACCGGCCGAGCGAGGCCGGCGCCCATGGCGAGGGCCGCCTCAACTCCGCGGTGGGTGGCAACCAGCTGGGCCTGTTCACGGAACGCAACTGGCGCATCGTCTCCGCGCTGGAGCAGGTGTCCAAGGCGCTGGGCCGGGACATGTCCCAGGTGGCGCTGAACTGGGTGGCCACGCAGCCCGGGGTGGGCTCGGTCATCATCGGCGCGACGAATCCCAAGCAGCTGGACGGCAACCTCGCCGCGCTCGACTTCAGCATCCCCGCCGAGCTGCGCCGCCAGCTGGACGAGGCCAGCGCGCCGCCCGTGCCCTTCCCCCACGGCATGTTCTCCAATCCCTACCAGCTGAACCTGCACGGCAACGCCGCGGTGGGGGACAAGCCCGCGGGCTACTCGCCGCCCGTGTTCACCGGAGCCGCGCCTCGGGTCAGGTAGGGCACATCCCGTCCTCCGTCAGGGCGGGGGGAACGGCCGCTTGAGACCCCGGGGCCGCTGGTCCCCGGGGTGGCACACCGACACCTTCCGCGCCGGTCAGACAGGGGAGGGTGTATGGGATTGCCAAAGCCGGGAGTGAAGCTGTGGTGGATGTTGGCGTTGCTGGTGGCGCCGGTAGCGAACGCCTTCACGGATGCGGACGCGGTGCGCGTGTTCACGTTCGCCCGCTCGCAGCTCGCGGACACCGTGCTGGAGATGCCCAGCGTGAACCGCTCACCCAAGGCATCCCTGTCCAACGGGACGTGGACCACGGTGGCCAACACAGACAAGGTCGCGTGGACGCAGGGCTTCTTCCCCGGGAGCATGTGGTTCATGTTCCAGGTCGCCAACGAGCCCTACTGGCGTGACCGCGCGGATATGTGGACGCGCCCCCTGGAGGTCCAGAAGACCAACACTGAGACGCACGACCTGGGCTTCAAGATGTACAACAGCTATGGCAATGCCTGGCGGCTCACCGGCAATCCCTACTACCGAGACGTGCTGCTCACCTCCGCCGCGTCGCTGGCCACGCGCTACAACAGCACCATCGGCATCATCGATTGTTGTGATTGGAACCCGGCCTGGAACATCCCGCTCGTCACCGACACGATGATGGACATCGAGCTGCTGCTCTGGGGCGCCCAGAACGGCGGTCCCGCCATCTGGCGCACCATGGCGGTGAACCACGCGCTCCGGACGCTCCAGGACGCGGTGCGCCCCAATGGCAGCTCGTTCCACTACGTGGACTACAACAACAACGGCACCATCCGTTCGCGAGGCACCTTCCAGGGCTACTCCGCCAGCTCCACCTGGGCGCGCGGGCAGGCGTGGCTCATCTACGGCTACACGATGGTGTACCGCTACACGCAGGACGCTCGCTTCCTCACCGCGGCCCGCCGGGTGACGGACTACTACCTGGCGAACCTGCCCGCGGACCGCGTGCCCAACTGGGACTTCAACGCGCCCAGCCAGTCCAAGGACTCCTCCGCCGCGGCCGCCGTCGCGTCCGCCCTGCTGGAGTTGAGCACCCTGGAGACGGACGCCACGCGGCGCACCACCTACCGCAACGCCGCGCTGGCCATGCTCGACTCGCTGGCGTCGCCGGCGTACCTGGCGCAGGGTACCAACAGCCCGGGCCTGCTGCTGCACGGCGTGGGCAACTACCCGGCGGGGCAGGAGATCAACGTCAGCCTCATCTACGGCGACTACTACTTCCTGGAGGCGCTGCTGCGCTTCAACCCGCGCCCCAACTATCCCTGGTACTCGAAGCTGGACCTGCCGCGGAGCCAGCACCTGCTGGGCACCACCAACACGGGCACGCGCATCGTGGAGTTCGACCTCACCCCGCTGGCGGACAACCTGGGCGGCGGCGTGGTGGGCTGGACGGACAGCTCCACGGAGGTGACAGCCTTCAACCGGCTGAACATGGCGCTGCGCATGAGCGAGGACGGCATCTTCCAGGTGCGCAACGGCGCGGGCTACTCGTGGATCCGCCGGGTGCCGTACGTGCGCAACCAGACGTACCACTTCCGCATGAACGTGGACCTCCTCGCGAAGCGCTACTCCGTCTGGGTGACGCCGCCCGGCGCCGCGGAGGTGCTGCTCGTGGACCGGGTCGCGTTCCGGGCGGACGGGCCGCCCATCGACGACCTGGGCCGCGTCGCGGTCATCTCCACCGTGACGGACAGCGACTTCCGGGTGAACAACCACCGTGTCTACGCGCCCACCGCGAGCGTCGCGGCCGCGCTGGAGAAACGGACTCCGCTGCCTGAATCCCTGTGGAAGCAACTGGACGCGCCGGCTCCCGCCACCACGGGCCCCGCGGCTCCGTCCGAGCGCTGACAGCAGGCCCCTGCCCGGTGGCCCGCCCGACGTCAGGGTGGGCCACCGCGAGTGCATGTGAGACGGAAGCCGGTTACATCCGCCGGGTGACGAACCTGGACCTCTTCCTCCCGGAACCCGCCCCGCGCCCGGCCGCCATCCCGGAGGGCCCCGGCCCGCTCGACCGGCTGCTGAAGGTGTCGCGCATCTACCTGGAGCCCGCCGTGCGAGAGCATGCGCGTGGCCGGGAGATTCTCGCGCGCTACCCGGATGCGGAGCGGTTGGAGGTGGCCTCGCACCAGCACATCCCCGGCCTCTTCGGCAACGAAGGGAACGTGGAAGCCTGGAACCGCATCAAGGGCAGCACCCTGGTGCTGGGCGTGAAGAAGACGCTGTCCTTCATCGCCAATGACCGCAGCTCGGACTTCATCGCGCCCTCCACGGCGAACGGCTGTGTCATGGCGTGCGCGTACTGCTACGTGCCGCGCAACAAGGGCTACGCGAACCCGGTCACGGTGTTCGTGAACATCGATCGCATCCAGGAGTCCATCCGCAAGCACGCGAACAAAAGCGGGCCCAAGCTGGAGCCCAACACCGTGGATCCGCACGCGTGGGTCTACGACATCGGGTGCAACAGCGACTGCGCCGCGGACGCCGCCATCAGTGAAAACGTGCGGGACCTGGTGCGGCTGTTCACCACGTTGCCCAACGCCAAGGCGAGCTTCGCCACCAAGCTGGTGAACCGCGAGCTGCTCACCTACGAGCCGGAGGGCAAGACACGCATCCGCTTCAGCCTGATGCCGCAAGCGCCGGCGAAGCTGTTGGACGTGCGCACCAGTCCCATCGCGGAGCGCATCGCAGCCATCGATGACTTCGTGGCCGCCGGCTACGAGGTGCACCTCAACTTTTCCCCCGTCGTCCTTCACGAGGGCTGGCAGGACGCCTACGTGGAGTTGTTCCAGCAGGTGGACGCCGGCATCGGGGAGCGGGCGAAGCAGCAGCTCGCGTGCGAAATCATCTTCCTCACGCACAACGCGGGCCTGCACGAGGTGAACATGGGCTGGCACCCGAAGGCGGAGGAGCTGCTGTGGCGGCCTGAAATCCAGGAGACGAAGGTGTCCCAGGGCGGCGGCGTCAACGTGCGCTATCGCACCGGCTTCAAGGGACGCCACGTGGCGGAGTTCGAGGCGCTGCTCGCGAAGCACCTGCCGTACTGCCGCGTGCGGTACGCCTTCTAGGCAGGTTGCCCGGAAGCGCAGGCGCTACCCGTCAGCGGAGGGTGTGCGGACACGCCGGGCTGTCGCCACTCACGAACCAGGTGAAGGTCCTGAAATGAGCGAGCGCCAGAGGCGCGCAGCCCACCGGACCAGGAGACCCTGGATGACATGAAGTGGTCCGTTCACCGTGTGCGCCGTCACGCGTGTCTGCTCACCGCGGTCGGAGTGTGGAGGCTCGGGCTGGATGCCCTCTTCCGGTGACGAAGCGTTCGAGCCTGTCCGACAGCCGGACAGGTTTCCCGGACCCGCACCCGTCATGTCCTCGTCGATGCAGGCCAGGTCGAGCTCGCACGGGGCGAACATCAAAGGGGTAGGAAACGGCAGCGACCTGTTGTCCGGCTTCACGGCAGGAGCCGCCACCTGGGGGCCGGCTGGAACCGCGAGCGCCTCGGTGTCCTTGACGTCTTGTACAAGGTGCGCAGGGGCGCCCACGCAGGGCGGGGGGGCCTCCAGCGAATCGTCCTGCAGGTCAGTCGGTGAGAGGCGGCAGAGGCCACATCTCTGGACGCCCGGGAGGGCCTCCAGCGACTCATCTTGCTCGGCGGCTGATCCGCTGCGGCCAATGCCATGCTCCTCCACGCAGGGATGCGCCGCGGGTGCCTTGTCCTGCACGGTTGTTCCGAGGGGCCCCTCCTGGGCGCGCGGGGCCGCGGGGGACGCAGGCTCCTGAGGAGCAGGGGCGAAGGCATTCAGCACGCGCTCATCGCGAGCCTTCAGCAGTGCTGGCAGCTCATGCTGAAGTGCCTGCACGTCGCGCTCGTTCAGAATCTCCATCACGCGGAAGGCCCACTCGCGCAGCGCCTCTCCGCCCATGAGCGGCAGCAGTTGGGCGGCTCCTCCCAGGAAGGCCCGCTGCAGGGATTGAACGAGGAGCACGTGCCCCGGACGCGCCGCCACCCGCGCCGCCTGCCGAAGCAATTCGAATTCCGCCCGCGCGCAGGTTTCCCCCGACTCCCAGCGCGCCGCGTCCTGGAGCCGGTAGCACGTGCTCCCCAGCCGGTCCAGGTCGAGGTCCGAGGCCCTCGCGCAGCAGTCGGCCAGCAGCTCCACCAGCACCTGCCGCTTGAGGCTGAAGTAGCCCTCCAGAAGCCACCGGGCATCCGGGTTGCTCGCGTCATGCAGCGCCAACCCCAGGTTCTCCAGCGTCAGCGACTCATCCAGCGGCACCGCGCGCGTCTTGCGTCCGGGGCGCTGTACCACCAGGCCTCGCGCCGCCAGCCGCCGCAGCGCCTCGCGGATGGTGCCCCGACACACCTCATAGCGGCGCGCCAGCTTCGCTTCGGAGCCGAATCGCCCGCTCGGGTGAATCCGCCCCAGCGCGATATCGCGCTCGATTTGCGCCTCCACATAGGCCACGAGTCCTCGCCGCTCCATCCCCATTCCCCTTCCTCGTCCCAGCATCGCCATCCAGCCACAGGGGTCTGACATGGGCGTGCGGGCCCACCCTTCTCATTGCCAGCCAGGGGGGCACCCTCCGGGCCCGGTCAGAGAAAAACCTGTCCGACTGTCGGACAAGTTCGCGGGTCGCATGGGGCGAAAACCTGTCCGACTGTCGGACAGGTTTTGCGGCAATCGGCCCCGGGCGGGCGCTTCTGTCCGTGCCCTCGTTCTGGTGTCCGTGCACGCACGACGTCCCGGCTGCCGCTGTGCTCCGCGAGGCGTGCGGGTCCGGTTTCATGCAGTGCTGACTTGTCCGACAGTCGGACAGGTCTTGAGCCCACCGCGCCCGGACGGGCGCCTCTGTTCGTGGGCCCGCCTTTGCGTCCGCCTGAGTTCCCGTTGTGGCCTGCCGCGGCGCTCCGCGAGGCGCGCGCCCTCGCGGAGAATTTGGAGTCGCGGGATGGAGTGACGGACTGCTGGGGCCTTCTTGGGCGCCTCACTCCCGCCGTGGCCTCTCCGCTCAGTACTCGTGCTGGATGAGCCAGAACACCGCGGTGCGGTGCGACTGGGGGAAGTACACGATGTAGAGGTTGTGGAAGTCGTGCGCGCCCGGGGCCACCAGCGGGTCGTCGTAGAGGCGCGCCACCACCGGCACCTCCGTGCCGCTGCCCAGCTCCTGCGGCAGCACCTGGCCCAGCTCCGGGAAGGCCCATGCGATGCGGCTCGCGAAGTCCGCGTATGTCAGGTCCGGCTGCCGCGTGAACTGCACGCGCTGATTGGACGACAGCTCCGGCAGCGTGGCGAAGGCGCCTTCCACCACCCAGTCCAGTTGCGTGGGCTGCGTGTCCGCCACGGAGGGCACGTTGAACGTCCAGAGGAACTCGTCGCAGGAGTTCTCGCCGGCCTTGCACCGCGTGTGGCCGTCCGCCTGGGCCTCGTTGATGGCGTCGTTGTCCTCCAGCCCCGTGAGCGGCAGCGGGCCCGCGCCGTAGTAGCGCCGGTAGAAGTCCTTGCACACCGGCCACATCCGCGACGTGAAGGCTGCCTCGCCGTTGGCGCACCAGGGCTTCTGGCCCGACGACACCGCGCACTGCGACAGCCAGGCGTCGTGCGCGTCCTGCGCATCCGTGCACTGCGGCAGCGCCTGCGCCGGTGTCACGCTCTGCGTCTCCACCACGCTTTCGTCACACACCTCGATGCGCGTGGCCACGTCCAGGTCGCACGCGGTGAACAGGTCATCCTGCGCGCAGGCCCCGTTGAGACAGCCCAGCGCCAGGCGGAACTTCTTGCCCGCGCCCGTGCCGGTGCTCACCACCGCCAGGTACTCGCCGCCCTGGGCCAGCGTCAGGTTGGCCACCTTGGACAGCTGGCCGTAGCCCGCGTCGTCGTCCTGCGCGAGCACGGCGGTCCCGTAGCTACCGTTGGCGTTCTTCGGGCCGTAGATGAACAGGCCCGTGTCCAGGTACATGCTGCTGCCCAGGTGCGTGACCTCCAGGCTCACCCTCGCGCCCGCGGCCACGTTGAAGCTGAAGGACAGATACCGCGGGTTCGTCGTGAACTGCGTCTGCACCGCACCGTTCAGCCCCACCGGCCCCAGGTACGCCGTGCTGTCCACGATGTTGCCGCTCGTGGGCACGGGCGGCGGGTACAGAATGGCCTGCGTGCTCGAGCCGACCTGCGCGGGCGCTTCTTGCTCCTGCGACGGACCACACGCCGCCACGAGCAACGACGGCACCAGCCACCACAGCCGATTCCAGGCGTGACGCATGCAACACTTCCTTCTTGTCTTGGGGGGAATACCGCTTTGAGACAGAAGGCGTGTTCCACACCGGGAGGTGGGCGTTCAAGTCACAACCGGTTCACAGGTCCTGGAACCAGGCGGCGTAGGGCGTGTTCCGCACGAGGCGCCGGTTGAGGTCCGGCGTGCCATCCGTCCACCACGGCGTGCCTCGCTCCCCCAGGCCCACCTTGTCGCGGTGCACTCGGTCCCGTGCCCTGCGCTCCAGGGCTGCGTCCTTCGCTCGCTTCGCCCGGCCCACGCCGGCGCGGGCTCGCATCAGCGCGGCCACCAGCAGCTCTCGCTGCCGGGGCCCGAGCGCTGGATTGCTGCGGCGCCACAGCCGCCCGTCCACCACCAGGTAGCGTCCATCCGGGGTGGTGGGGGGCGGCGGCTTCGTCACTGCTTCACGGGATACAGGAAGCGCAGGAGGTCACCGAAGCGCGCGCTCCACGCTGCCTCGTTGTGCTGGCCTCCCTCCACCGCCGTGTACTTGAGGTCGTCGTCCAGCACCCAGCCCTTGGCCACCAGCGCGTCGCGCAGCGCCTGCGCATCCGCCACCGTCTCCGCCTGGCTGCCGGAGCCTTCGTTGGTGCCGATGTCCTCCCAGATGCGCAGCTCCGGCTTCGCGGTGAGCGCGTTCACCTCCGAGACAATCTCCCGGTCCGCCCACCACACCGACGGCGACACCACGCCCAGGCGGGTGAAGACGTCCGGGTGCTTGAGTCCCAGCGACATGGAGACCAGCCCGCCCAGCGACGAGCCCGCGAGCCCCGTGAACCGCGCCTCCGGCTTCGTGCGGAACTCCGCGTCGATGCGCGGCTTCAGCTCCTGGATGAGGAACTGGCCATACACATCCGCGCGGCCCGCATCCGGGTACTCCGGAGGGAAGGGCACCGGCGTGTACTCCGCGATGCGGTCGCTGGTGTTGTAGATGCCCACGATGATGAGCGGCTCCACCTTGCCGGACTCCACCAGCGCCTGCGCCGTCTCATCCACGTTCCACTCGCCCGCGAACGCGGTGCTGACGTCCATCAGGTTCTGTCCGTCGTGCATGTAGAGCACCGGGTAGCGGCGCGCGGTGTCCGTCTCGTAGCCGGGCGGCAGCCAGATGATGACGTCGCGCGGCTTGAGGCTGGAGTCCTGGGGCACGACGTTGCGCAGGTAGCGCACGTCACCGGTGAGCGGCGGGGGCGGCGGGGGCGTGGAGAGGTCCGCCCAGCCCTTCACCGCCACGGGCACGCGCTCGAAGCCGCCGCCGGTGGTGAAGGTGTGGTTGGCCACCTCCGCGCCCGTTTCGCTCTTCTCCACCGTGTCCCACGAACCGCGCGTCACCTTGAACTCCAGGCCCGTGCTTGCCGCGAAGGTGACGGCGCCGGCATAGGCGTTGTCCACGGCCTGGTAGAGCTCCACCTCCGCGCCATTCCAGTTCCCCAGTTCCGGCTGGTTTCCGGACAGCCACACCTTGGCCCCAACCGGCGTGATGTCCGGGACCTGGACGATGAACACGGTCCTCGCGCCTGTCTGCCCCCCCTCGGCGCCGAAGCGCTCCACCGTGAGGGCGACAGTCTCCTCGTTCTCACGGGCGGTGACGGTGCGGTCCGCCTCCGGTGCACCCTGGGCGTCCAGCGCCACCTGGGCCGTGGGCGCCGTCATTCGCACCGCGTAGGTGAAGGCGGTGTTCTTGGGCAGCCGGGCCTTCAGGCTGAACTGACGGCCGCCCTGGTAGACCATCTCCAGGCCCCGCCCGTCCGTGCCGCCGAACGTGGCGGTGGGGCCCTTGAGGAAGATCTCCGCGTCGACCGGCGTCTCCGGCGGGACGGTGAGGTCGAACTGGACGTCGGAGAAGAGCTGCTCGACGGGCTTCGGCTCGTCGGAGGAACAGCCCCAGAGGGCCGCCAACGCCAGGACGAGCAGCAGGGTGGGCCTTGAGGGCCGGGGATGCGACATGGATGGGTGTGCCTCCGGGGGCGGGATCAGGCCCCTCGTGAAGGCGCACCCTAACAGCGTGTTCCGGTGCCCATCAGTGGGGCTCGGATGCCCCGGAGCGGACATCCCAAAAGGGCTGCCCCCTTGGCAGCTGGTGGACAGTGCCTACCTTGCGCGGCGCACGGGGGATGGCGGGTCGCATCCCGCCACCCCCTTCAAGCGAAGGAGTCACACCGTATGAAGAAGCTGACGCTGCTGGCCTTGACGCTGGGTGCTATCACCGTGGGCACGGGTTGCCACCGCAACACCCGCGAGGCCGCCAAGGACGATGTGGAGCAGGCGGGCGACAAGGTGAAGGACACGGCCGAGGACGCCGCCGAGGCCACGGGCGACGCCGCGGAGAAGGCCGGCGACAAGATCGAGGACGCGACCGACAAGTAGCCGTCCGCCGCCTTTCGCGCGCGGAAGAAACAAGCACCCCGGACGCCGGACCTTCACGGTGCCGGCCTCCGGGGTGTTGTCATTCATCGCGGATCAGCCGTGCGCGGCTAGAAGCCCGCCGCGAAGTCCACGATGCTCCAGATCAGGCTGAACTGGTGGGACGTGCCCTGCGTCGTGCCGTAATCCGAGACGGTCCTGCCAGCCAGCGCGGGAATCTGGGGGCAGGTCAGCTGGCCGTGGATGGCCTGGGCGTAGCCGTTGGTGGTGATGGCGCTCGCGAAGCTGGACGTGGAGGGAATCGTCACCTGGCCCGACGTGCTGACCGTGTTGTAGGCGCTGGTGTTCGAGAACGAGACGGCGATGGCGTCCGCGTCGAAGGCGTTGTTCCCGGTGATGAGCTGGTTGATGGACGGCACGCCGCCGTTCACGCGCCAGGTACCCGCTTCACGCGCGGTGGCCACGCCGCTGATGGTCGTCCGGCCGGTGACGCGGCCCATGTGGTCGAAGCGGGCCTGGCACGGCGAGGTGCAGGGAATGCTGACAGGGAAGGGGAAGCGCACCGGGAACACCCCGCCCGGCCGGTGGATGACGAAGTCCCACCAGTAGAAATAGATCCGGCGCGAGCACCGCAGTCCCAGCGACAGCTGGCTGGAGCCGGTGACCGTCCGGTTGAGGAGGGGGCCCGTCGGGATGGCGTTGGCGCTCAGCGTGTGCTTCGCGCCTGGCCCGTTCCAGCCGTAGAGGCTGCGGCCCGGGGATGAGACGAGGATGGACTGGGTGGTGGTGGGCGTGCGCGTCGTCGTGGTCGTCCAGCCGCAGGTGCAGGGGCCGATGATGGGGTACCACCAGTACCACTGCTGGACGTAGACCATGGCCTCGCCGCGCAGGTGCGGGAAGTCCTTGGATACCTCCTTCACCAGGTCGTACTCGCCCTGGCCATACCTCGCGTCGAGCTCCGTGACGACGGCGTCCAGCTCGCTGCTCACGTGCACGACGTCCTTCTCCGACGTGACGCCCTTGGACACGGTGAGGCTGCACTCCTTTTCGGTCGCGCAGTCCAGGTTCACGTCATAGGGCTGGGTGGCCAGCGCCTGGCCCTGCGGATCCTCCAGCACCAGCTTCTGCGCCCAGCCCGTCTCCCAGGGCTTGTTCAGCGCGCCGAAGAGCTTCACCTGGGAGATTTCGCCCGCCTTGGGCGTCACGTTCACGCCCGCGGTGGCGGTGTCCTTGCCGTCATAGGAGACGAGCTTCGAGGACCGGGGCAGGTCGTCCTGCCGGTCCGTCCACAGGATGCTCGCGGTCAGCTCCCCGTCCACCAGCGCCACGTCGAGCACGGTGGCGATGTTCGGGCGGGCCTCCTGCGGATCCGCGGCGTGGGCCGGAGCGGCCGCGAGCAGCCCTCCTAGCGCGAAGGAGGAGACGGTCAGCGAGCGCAGCCAGGACGGCACGAGGCCGGACAGGCCTCGCGAAGAGTGATGGGGCATGTGGCAATCCCTTACGGACGAATGGGGGTCCGCCCCCCGACGCGGGAGGTCGGAGGGCGGTTCCCCCTCAGAGCAGGTCCCGTGCCAGGGATTGCGTCATGTCTGACATTGATGCGGGTTTCGGAGGGAATGCGTGGTTTTCCACGATGTTTCCGAAATCGTTTCTTGCGCTGGGAATGTGTCCCTTCACGTTACGGAAACCCCGTTGGGTGTAGCGCGGCGGGCTACAGGCTGTCGAAGAAGGAGTTGATGCCGTCGCGCAGGAAGGTTTCGTTGTCCATGGTGGTGGCGACATCCCAGGCGCGGCCGCTGGGGTTCAGGCCTCCGCCCGGACACACGGCGGTCCCCTGGACGGCCATGGCGTAGCCCCCCTGCGCGCGACCGCGCGGCACCCCCATGGAGCTGTTGCCGTTGTAGTTGTAGGAGGCCTCACCGGACGTCTGAACGAAGCCGGAACCGGTGCTCACGTTGAACGCGGTGATCGCATGGATGAAGGTGGTGTCGTTGGGGGCGGAGTCGGCCGCGTTCAGGAGCGGGCTCAGGGCATTGCCCAGGTGGTACTTGCTCTGCTCCGTGGCGGATCCGTCGAGGAAGGGGTTGTTGGTGCTGATCGCGGACACGGCGCCGGTGATGCGTCCGAAGTGGGTATACCGGCCGCTGCACGTCCCGGCGCAGGTGCTGTAGACAGGCTGGGGCAGAAGCACGGGCTTCACCCGTCCACCGGACTGCTTGATGCCCACGGGCTGGAAGTGAATCGAGGCCAGCGACGTGCAGTGCAGGCTGAGGGTCATCTGGCTGGTGCCCTGCGCGGTCAGGAGGGCCCTCGACGGGCGGTTGGTGGCCAAGGGACGCGCGAACACGTCATGCGCCGCGCCCAGGCTCGTCCCCTGGGTGTTGGAGCGTGCATAGGACGCCTCCCAGGTGCAGCGGCAGCCCTCGGCGGGACCGTATTTGATCAGGCCCTGGGCGTGGGTCAGGGCCTGACCGAACAGCGAGGGCTCGCGCCGGGCCACTTCGTGCACCAGGTCGAACGCCTTGCCGTCCTGTTCCTTCTCGATGACGGCGAGGGTCTCCTGCAGGGCGTTGCTCACGTGCAGGACCTCCCGGCTGGCGGAGATGCCGGGGGCGGCCTTCAGCTCGCAGGTCTTCTCGTCCTCGCAGTCCAGGCTGACGTCATAGGGCTGGCTCGCCAGCTCCCGGCCCTTCGGCTCCCGCACGACGAGCCGCTGCGCCCAGCCCGTCTCCCACGGCTCCTGCACCGCGCCGGACAGCTTCACCTCCGTCTCCTCGCCGGCCTTCGGCGAAAGCCGCTCGCCCGCGGTGAGCTTGTCCGTGCCGTCATAGGACAGGACCTCCACCTCTTCGGGCAGGGACTTCGGCTCCGCGGCCCAGCGGATGCGCGCGGTCAGCTCGCCGTCCTGCATGGACACGTCGAGGATGGTGGCGGGCGCTTCGCTCGTTTCAGCGGCGTGGACGGGCGCGGCCACGAGCATGCCACCCACGGCGAAAGACGAGAGGGTCAGGGCGCGAAGCCAGGGGGCTCGGGGAGAACGACGGTGCATGGTGCTGTCCCTTGGGAAGAAGGTTCCGCCATATCTGACACGGGATGTCAGATTTGGCGGCCGCACCCCAAGAGCAGGTTGCGTGCCAGCGAGTCTCACGTCTGCTTCGAGGGAAGGGGGCTGTAGCGCGGAACGCTACGCAGGACCGGTGTACGGCTTTCCGGAGCGGCTCGCGTGCTAGAAGGGGAGGGTGACTTTCGCTCTTCCCGGCTCGGAGCGCGCGGGCGTCGCGCGGCTCGCGTTCGAGCGCTCGGGGCCCCGCACCGTGGTGCGCACCGCGCTGGCGCACAGCCCCTTGCGGCTGCTCACGCCGCGCAACCACGGCCACGCGGCGTGGGCCTATACCAGCTCCTTCGGTGGCGGGCTGGTGGATGGGGACCACCTGCGGCTGGAGGTGGACGTGGCGGACGGAGCGTCGGCGTTGCTCGCGACGCAGGGCTCGAACCGCGTCTACCGCTCGCCCAACGGTTGCCGCAGCGACCTTGTCGCGCGCGTGGGCCGGGACGCGCTGCTGGCGTGGGTGCCGGACCCCACCGTCTGCTTCACCGACGCCCGCTATTCACAGACGTTGGACGTGACGCTGTCGCCGGGCGCGTCGCTGGTGCTCGTGGACGTGGTGACGGCGGGGCGGAGCGCCCGGGGCGAGCGCTGGGCCTTCCTGCACTACGCCTCGCGCCTGCGCGTCGCGCGGGAGGGGCGCGCGTTGGTGGATGAGCGCTGGGTGCTGGACCCCGCGCACGGCGCGCTGCCAGAGCGGCTGGGCCGCTTCGACGCGCTGGCGTCCGTGCTGCTGGTGGGACCCGCGTTGAAGGACGCGCGGGAGGCCCTGGCCGCGCGCGTGGCGGGCCTGCCGGTGAAGCCTCGAGCCCGGGAGGTCATCTCCGCCAGCCCCCTGGGCGAGGACGGACTGCTGCTGCGCGTGGCGGCAGTGTCGTTGGAGACGCTGCTGGCCACCACGCGCGACTGGCTGTCCTTCCTACCGGGCCTGCTGGGTGACGACCCGTGGGCCCGGCGGGTGTGACTAATAGCGGGTGATGTCGAACGTGCTGTAGTTCTTGTACAGCTCGCTGACGTGATCCGCCGTCAGGTTGACCGCGTCCTTGTGGTTGTTCGTCTTCCACTCGGCGGTGTTCGCGTCCAGCAGGCGGTTCGGGCCGTCCGTCTTGTGCAGGCCCAGCACGTGGCCCTCCGCGGCCTCGCCCGACTTGCGCAGGCCGATGCGGTAGTGGCCGTTGTCCTTCGTGCCGTCGTACAGCTTCTGCGCGAAGGTTTCCTGGGTGATGGGCTCGAAGTCCTGCACCTTCACTCCCGGGTGACCGCCGCCACGGCCCGTGCGGAAGTCGTCCACCAGATGGGAGATGGACTCCTGCTTCTGGGTGATGGCGTCCTTGTCCTGGTTGAGCTGGGCCATCCCCGCCTTGATGTCCTGGGTCAGCTCGCTGCGCTGCTGCTTCAATCCCTGGCGCTGCTCCGGCGAGAGGTCCGGGTTGGTGAGCAGCTCGTTGATCTCCTTGCGCTGCGCGCTCTTGCCCTGGAGCTGCTCCACGCGGCCCTGGAGCTTCCCGATATCATCCATGTGCGCGCCGTTCAGCTTCGTGAGGGCGTCACTCTGCAGGTGCTCGGCGTGCTGCTTGTCGATGAGCTTCCCGAAGTGGTTGTCCGTCAGCTTGCCGAACGCCTGCGAGCCCTTCATCGGGTCACCGCCCGCCTCCTTGCCGGTGCGGATCCACTCAGAGGTCATCGCGCTGCACACGCCCGCGTCCGTGCCCGCGGGCATGTTCGGCTGCTTCAGCATCGGGTGGCTGCTCTGGTCCGTGTAGCGCAGCACCTCCGCGCCCGGATTCTCCAGCTTCATCTCCTCGACGATCTTCTGGATTTGAGGGCTCGGCGTCATGGCCTTGCCCTTGCCCGGCGTGCGGCCCAGGGCCATGTCCGCGATGTCGCTCTCGGAGAGGTTGGGCGACTGCATCTGCGGACCCTGGAGTGAGTTCGCGTCGATGGTCGGGCGCGACGAAGACGCCTGGGGGCTGCCGGACGGCTTGAACGCGTCACCCTGGGGCGTCGTCCCGGTGGGAGTCGTCGGCCGGGAGACACCCGGCGAACCCGTAGGCGTCGCGGTGGGCGAAGCGGACGGCGTCGCGGTGGGCGTCGCCGGCTTCGCGCCCGTCGTGCCCGGCTTCGAGAAGGTCGGCTGGGCCACCGTGTTCGTCGCCTTCGGTGGGGCGGGAGGCGCCTTGGGCGTCTTGGGGAAGCCGGCCTTGAAGCTCTTCATGGGGGACTCCGGAGGGGGAGAACGGCGCGAGGGGCCTCCATCCTGGCTCACACTGACGCGTCGCGCTAGGGTCTGGCGGGTCGGCGCATCCCGCACCCGGAAGAACCGAGGGAGTCGGACCCCATGCATCTGTCCCCCCGTGACGTGGACAAGCTGCTCCTGCACCAGGCGGGCGTCGTCGCCCAGAAGCGGTTGGCGCGAGGCCTGCGCCTCAACTATCCGGAGGCGGTGGCGCTCATCGCCACGCAGCTTCTGGAGTTCATCCGCGACGGACGCAGCGTGGCGGAGTTGATGGACCTGGGGCGCCGGTTCCTGGGGCGCGCGCAGGTGATGGACGGCGTGCCGGAGATGCTGGCGGAGGTGCAGGTGGAGGGCACCTTCCCGGATGGCACCAAGCTCGTGACGGTGCACCACCCGGTGGTGGCGGAGCACGGGGACCTGTCGTTGGCGCTCTACGGCAGCTTCCTGCCGGTGCCGCCGCTGGAGCGCTTCACCGTGCCCGCCGCGTCGCCGGAAGGGCCTCCCGGGCTCGTGCGCGCGGCGGAAGGCGCGCTGGAGCTCAACGCGGGCCGCAAGGCCATCACCCTGCGTGTCACGCACCGGGGCGACCGGCCCATCCAGGTGGGCAGTCACTACGCGTTCGCGGAGACGAACCGCGCGCTGGTGTTCGACCGGGGCCGCGCCTACGGCCACCGGCTGGACATCCCCGCGGGCACGGCGGTGCGCTTCGAGCCCGGCGAGGTGAAGACGGTGTCGCTGGTCCCCATCGCGGGCGAGCAGGTGGTGCGCGGCGGCAACGCGCTGGGCAGCGGCAAGGTGTCCGACGAAGGCCGTGAGCGCCTGCTGGCCGCGGTGCGCGCGCAGGGCTTCGGTCACGAGGAAGAGACTCCCGAGGAGGACCGCTCATGAGCCGCAAGTTGGATCGCCGCCACTACGCGGACATGTTTGGTCCCACCACGGGGGACCGGGTGCGGCTGGGGGACACGGGCCTGTGGCTCCAGGTGGAGCGCGACGCCACCGTCTACGGCGACGAGTGCAAGTTCGGCGGCGGCAAGGTGCTGCGCGAAGGCATGGGCCAGCGCGCGGGCACGGGCGACGCGGACGCGCTCGACTGCGTCATCACCAACGCGCTCGTGGTGGACTGGACGGGCATCTTCAAGGCGGACGTGGGCATCAAGGCCGGGCGCATCTCCGCCATCGGCAAGGCGGGCAACCCGGACGTCATGGCGGGCGTCACGCCGGGCATGGTGGTGGGCGTCACCACGGAGGTCATCGCGGGCGAAGGCCTCATCCTCACCGCGGGCGGCCTGGATACACATATCCACTTCATCAGCCCGCAGCAGGCGGACGAGGCCATCGCCAGCGGCATCACCACCTGGGTGGGCGGCGGCACCGGCCCGGCCACCGGCACCAACGCCACCACCTGCACGCCGGGCGCGTGGAACCTGGCGCGCATGCTGGAGGCCACGGACACGATTCCCCTGAACATCGGCCTCACCGGCAAGGGCAACACGTCCCTGCCGGAGGGCTTGTTGGATCAGGTGCGCGCGGGTGCCATTGGACTCAAGCTGCATGAGGATTGGGGCACCACGCCCGCGGCCATCGACACGTGCCTCACGCTGGCGGACGCGGAGGACGTGCAGGTCACCATCCACACGGACACGCTGAACGAGTCTGGCTACGTGGATGACTCGCTGGCGGCGTTCAAGGGCCGCACGATTCACACGTACCACTCGGAGGGCGCGGGCGGCGGCCACGCGCCAGACATCATCCGCGTGTGCGGCGCGCCCAACGTGCTGCCCAGCTCCACCAACCCCACGCGGCCGTACACGGTGAACACGCTGGATGAGCACCTGGACATGCTCATGGTGTGTCACCACCTGGACCGTGAGATTCCGGAGGACGTGGCCTTCGCGGAGAGCCGCATCCGAGGAGAAACGATTGCCGCGGAGGACATCCTCCACGACCTGGGCGCCATCAGCATGATGGCCTCCGACAGCCAGGCCATGGGCCGCGTGGGCGAGGTCATCACCCGCACGTGGCAGACGGCGCACAAGATGCGCGAGCAGCGCGGGCGGCTCCCCGGCGAGCAGGGTGACAACGACAACCTGCGCATCCGCCGCTACGTGGCGAAGTACACCATCAACCCAGCCATCGCCCACGGGCTGTCCCACGAGGTGGGCTCCGTGGAGCCAGGCAAGCTCGCGGACCTGGTGCTGTGGCGGCCCGCCTTCTTCGGCGCGAAGCCGGAGCTGGTGCTCAAGGGCGGCTTCATCGCGTGGGGCCAGATGGGGGACGCGAACGCGTCCATCCCCACGCCGCAGCCGTACCTCATGCGCCCCATGTTCGGCGCGCGCGGAAGGGCGCGGGGCTCCACGAGCATCGCCTTCGTGTCCGGGCGCGCGCTGCGTGAGGGCACCGTGCAGGGGCTGGGGCTCACCAAGCGGCTGTCCGCGGTGGTGAACTGCCGCGCGTTGGGCAAGAAGGACATGCGCCTCAACGACGCGCTGCCGGTCATCACGGTGGATCCGGAGACGTACGAGGTCCGCGCGGACGGGGAGTTGCTTCGCTGCGAACCCGCCACCTGGCTGCCATTGGCGCAGCGCTACTCGCTGTTCTGAGGACGGCGCGCCATGGCTTCCGGCTGGAGGGTGTTGCAGCTGGCGGACTCGGGGTTTCCCACGGGGGGCTTCGCGCACTCGGGGGGCCTGGAGGCCGCGGTGCAGGCGGGCGAGGTGCGCGGCCCGGGCGACGTGCGGCGCTTCGTGGAGGCGCTGGTGTGGCAGGCGGGACTGGGCGGCCTGCCGCTGGTGGGCTCGGCGTGGCGCGAGCCCTCTTCACTGCCGGCGCTGGACGCTCGCGCGGACGCGTTCCTCACCAACCACGTCGCGAACCGGGCCAGCCGAACGCAAGGCAGGGCCTTCCTGGACACCTGCGCGCGCATCTTCCCGGAGGCCGTGGGGCCCGTGCGCGAGGCGGCCCGCGCGGCCCGTGTGAAGTTCCACCACGCGCCCGCGTTCGGCGCGGTGCTGCACGCGCTGGACGTGGAGCAGGAGGACGCCCTGCGCCTCTTCCTGTCGCTCACCCTGCGGGGCGCGCTGTCCGCGGGCGTGCGCATGGGCGTCATCGGCACGCATGAATCCCACCAGGTGCAGCACGCGGCCACGCCGCTGCTGGAAGTCGTCCTGGCGCAATGCAAGGCATTGGGCGTGGAGGACCTGGCCCAGCCCGCGCCGCTGTGGGACCTGTTGGGCGCCACGCACGACCGGCTGTACTCCCGGCTGTTCCAGTCCTGAAGCAAGAGACGAAAAGGAAGCGCGACATGCACGACGACGACCACCGCGGCCATGGGCAGGACGGGCACGAGCACACGCACGAGGACTGGGACCACCCGGGCCACTTCGACGCGCGCGACAAGCCGCACCGGCGTGACTACTCGCAGCGGGCCTTCACGATTGGGATTGGCGGGCCGGTGGGCAGCGGCAAGACGGCGCTGGTGCTGGCCCTGTGCAAGAAGCTGCGCGACCAGTACCGCCTGGGCGTGGTGACCAACGACATCTTCACCAAGGAGGACGCGGAGTTCCTGGTGCGCAACCAGGCCCTGTCCCCGGAGCGCATCAAGGCGGTGGAGACCGGCGGCTGCCCGCACGCCGCCATCCGCGAGGACATCAGCCACAACCTGCTCGCGCTGGAGCAGTTGATGGAGGAGCTGCACCCGGAGCTGCTCATCGTGGAGAGCGGCGGTGACAACCTGGCCGCGCAGTACAGCCGCGAGCTGGCGGACTACACCGTGTATGTCATCGACGTGGCGGGCGGGGACAAGGTGCCGCGCAAGGGGGGGCCGGGCATCACCCAGTCGGACCTGCTGGTCATCAACAAGACGGACCTGGCGCCGCACGTGGGCGCGGACCTGGGCGTGATGGACCGCGACGCCCGGAAGATGCGCGGCGAGGGTCCCTTCGTCTTCACCCAGGTCACGCATGACGTGGGGGTGGACTCGGTGGTGGGGCATTTGCTCGACGCCTGGCGGCGGAGATAGGGACTGGACGAACGGTCCGTCCCGGGCCGCACTCCGCCACTGACAGCCGGAGCGGGACGTGTAGTGTGCCGCCCGTGGGCATCCTCGAGCGGGCACGGGTGGAGTGGTTCGCGGCGGCCTTCGGACTCGTCGTGGGCACCACGATGGTCTTCGTGCCCTACGAGTTCGGGGCCGCCATCTTCCAGCTCATCTACCCGTACGTCCGCCCGCTCGGCAGCCTGTTCCTGGTGGGCTCGGCGACGATGCTCGCCGCGATGCTGTACCCCACCTGGCCTCCGTTCGTGGGGTGGCTGGGCCGGGCGCTCTTCCTGGCGGCGGTGGCCTTCTACTGGTGGGCCGCCGCCGTGCTGCCCCGAGGCATCACGGGCTTCATCCTGTACCCGCTGCTGGCGGGACTGCTGCTGCTGGAGCGGACCCACCGCTTCCGGGGGAGGGGCCTGCTGTCGGTGTTCATCGCCTGCGTGGCGCTGAGCTTCGGCGGGTTGATGGTCCTGGTCCCCAGCAGCTTCATCCGCATGTCGCTGCTGGTGTTCGGGCCGTTCATCCGGCTGCAGGGTGGCGCCTTCCTGGTGACGGGGGTGCTGCTGGCGGTGGGGTTGTGGCGCGGCCACGAGCGGGCCTGCCGCATCGCCGTGGGGAGCTTGAGCGTCCTGTTCCTGAACATGACGCTCGCGTTGGGGTCGCGACGCTCCTGGGCCGGGATGGGCTTGTACGCGGTGCTGGCCCTGGCCTGTCTGTTGTTGCTCTGGATGCGGCAGATCCCTGCCCCGTCCGGGGTGCGCTGGCGGCTGTTCCGGGGCATGGCCCTGGCGTCGGTGCTGCCCATCCTGGGCGTGGGGGCGGTGACGTCGTACGTGGCCCAGCGGGCCATCTCGGTGGAGCTGCGCGGCAAGGCGCAGCAGGCGGTGCTGGCGGAGACGGCGTGGCTGGAGCAGTCGGCGTCCATCGCGCGCTCGCTCTTGCGTTCGCAGAGCCGGGACCCGGGCTTCATCGAAGCGGTGCGCACCGGGGACCGCAAGGAGATGATCGAGCGGGTGGAGTTGCTGGAGAACGACACCACCCTCTTCGACGCGGCGTGGCTGCTGGACGCCACCGGGGAGACGCTGGTTCCGTCCAAGCGGCTGAACCGCCTCACCGGCAACTTCGCGGACCGGGAGTACTTCCAGCAGGCGCTGAACGGGGGCGACGCGGTCTGGGTGTCTCGGCCCTTCCTCACCCGCGCGGGGCTGCCCTTCATCGTCTTCTCCACGCGGGTGGACCTGGGGGAAGGCCAGCGCGCGGTGCTGGTGGGCGGGCGGTCCTTGCAGCGGCTGGGTCTCCAGTCGACGCTGGCCTCGCGCAGCTACCATGTGGAGTTGTTCGACCGGCGCGACGGCACCCTGCTGCGCGAGACCGAACGGGGCGACGTGCTCACGCGGGCGCCGGTGCTGGGAATGCTGGCCCCGGAGGCGCTGTCGGCGCGGGAGGGCCTGCTGGAGGCGTTCAATGAATCCGGGCGCCGCCTGCTGGTGGCGTACGCGCAGGTGCCGGACACGGAGTGGACGGTGGTGGTGACGGCGCGGCTGCGCGAGGCGTTCGCGCCGGTGACGCGCATGGGCGCGTGGGTGGTGGGCATCGCCGCGCTGGCGGGGGCCATCTCGCTGCTCCTGTCGCAGTGGGTGGGGCGGGACGTGGCGGTCCGGCTGGAGACGCTGCGGGACGGCTTCGCCGCGCTGGGCACGCCCGCCCTGGAGCAGCGGGTGCAGGCCCGGGGCGACGACGAGGTCGCGCAGCTGGCGGACGGCTTCAACGACATGGCGGCGCGCATCGACCGGACGCAGAAGGAGCTGCGCGAGGCCATCGCCATCCGGGACCAGTTCCTCTCCATGGCGAGCCACGAATTGCGCACGCCGCTGACGCCGCTGAAGGCGACGCTGGAGCTGCTCATCCGCCAGTCGGAGTCCGGCGCGGGGCTGACGCCGGAGCGGCAGCGCGCCACCTTCGAGCGGCTCACGCGGCAGGTGGACCGGCTGACGCGGCTGATTGGCGACATGCTGGACGTGTCGAGGTTGCAGGCGGGGAGATTCGCGCTGACGGTGGCGCCCATGGACCTGACGGCGCTGGCGCACGAGGTGCTGGAGCGCATCCAGTCCACGCGTCCGGAGCGCCAGGGGTTGTTGTCCCTGGACGTCCCGGAGGGGCCTCTCGTAGGCCGGTGGGACGAGCAGCGATTGGATCAACTGCTGACGAACCTGGTGGAGAACGCCCTGCGCTATTCGCCGCCGGGGACGCCGGTGTCCATGCGGGTGCGCGAGGAGGAAGGGCAGGTGCGGGTGGACGTGGAGGACCAGGGTATCGGCATTCCGCAGGAGAGCCTGCCGCAGCTCTTCACGCCCTTCTTCCGCGCGCGAAACGCGGCCGAGCACTACGCCGGAGGCCTGGGATTGGGGCTGGCCATCTGCCGCGAAATCGTGGAGCGCCACGGAGGCCGCATCCAGGCGAGCAGCGAGGGGCCGGGGAAGGGCACGTGCTTCACGGTGTGGCTGCCCCGCGCGGCCGTCGCGGACGCGGCCTGATGCGCTACGTGGAGTCGAGCCCCTGCGCGGCGCTGGCGCCGTACGTCCAGTGCTACTGGGCGCTGGAGCTGTCAGGAGCGGCGCCGGTGGGTGTGCACCGGGTGCTGCCGGACGGGTGTCTGGACATCCTGGTGGACCTGACGGACGGGGTGGGGCTGCGCGTGGTGGGCGCGATGCGGGCGGCGGAGGTGGTGCCGTTGTCCGCGCGTGCGTCCTTCGTCGCGGTGCGCTTCCGGCCCGGGGGCGCGCAGCCGTTCCTGCGGCTGCCCTTGCTGGAGCTGACGGACGCGAAGGTGGCGCTGGGGGACCTCTGGCCGCGCGAGGCGCGTGAGTGGCGCGAGCGGCTGGGCGCGGTGGAGGGGACGGCGGCGCGCTTCGCCCTGCTGGAGCGGCTCTTGCTGGGCCGGCTGCCCGGGCAGGAGGGGGACGCGGGGGTGCGGCACGCGGTGGACCTCATCCTGGGAG
>NZ_RAWP01000082.1:0-46867 GCF_003668935.1 Corallococcus sp. AB032C
GCGACAGACCCCCAACATCGTCGCGATTCCCCGGCCCGCGCCCCGCGTCGCTCCAGCGACCAGGGCCACCTGTCCTTCGAGTGGCTTCATGTCAGTGCTCCCCTTTCAAGCGCCACCATGCATCCCCAATCCTGACAACCCCTGTCATGATTCCCGGCCCAGGCTGCACCTCTCCCAACGCCCAGAGGGCCCATGCGCGCGGATCGCCTCGTCCACTTGTTGATGCGCCTCCAGTCCCGGCCCCGCAGCACCGTGGGCGAGCTGGCACGCGAGCTCCAGGTCTCCAGCCGCACCGTGCACCGGGACCTGGACGCCCTCTCCACCGCGGGCGTCCCCGTCTACGCCACCCGCGGCGCCACGGGCGGCGTGGCGCTGATGGAGGGCTGGCGCACCCAGCTCACCGGCCTCACCCGCCCGGAGCTCCAGGCCCTGGCCACGGTGGGCGCTCCTGGAGCCCTGGACGACCTGGGCCTGTCCGGGCCGCTGCGCACGGGACTGGTGAAGCTGGCCGCGGCCCTCCCCACCCTCCAGCAGCCCGCGCTGGAGCACGCGCGCCAGCGGCTGCACGTGGACGCCTCCGGCTGGTTCACCGGCCGCGAGCCCCTGCCGCACCTGGGCAAGCTGCGCGACGCCGCCTGGCAGGACCGCCGCGTGTCGCTGAGCTACCAGGACTTCGAAGGCGCCCGCTCCCGCCGGACGGTGGACCCGTACGGGCTCGTGATCAAAGCGGACCGCTGGTACCTCGTCGCGGGCACGGACAAGGGCCCGCGCGTCTTCCGGGGCGGACGCATTGGCGACGTGCGGCTGCGCCCCCAGGGCTTCACCCGCCCACAGGGCTTCGACCTGCCTGTGTTCTGGAAGGACTGGTGCGCGAAGTTCGCCACCGAGCGCCCCCGCTACGACGTCACGCTCTCCTGCACGCAGGAAGGGGAAGCAGCGCTGCGGAGGATGCGTCCCCCGGCCGACGGTGAGCGCATTGACAAGGCGCCCGCGGCACGCGGTGGGAAGCGGAAGGTGACGCTGGACTTCGAGCGGGAGGCCATCGCGGTCTCCCAGCTGTGCGAAGTCGGGGCGGGCGTGGAGGTGCTCGCCCCGGAACCGCTGCGCCAACGGCTGGCCGCGCTGGCGGCCTCACTGCTGGCGCTCTACGGCGGGCCCGGCCGGAAGGGGCCGGGCCGCCGTCCCCGCTAGAAGTGCAGCGGGTGACCCAGCGTGGCCTCGGCGCCCTCGTGCATGATTTCCGAGAGCGTCGGGTGCGCGTGGATGGTGTGGGCCAGCTCCTCGGTGGTGATCTCCAGCTTCATCGCGACGCAGGCCTCGGCGAGCAGCTCCGTGGCGTGCGGCCCGATGATGTGGATGCCCAGCACCTCGTCGTACTTCTTGTCGGAGACGATCTTGATGAGGCCGACCGACTCGTTGGAGATGGCCGACTTGGTCACGGCGGCGAAGGGGGCGTTGCCCACCTTCACGTCGTAGCCGCGCTCCTTGGCCTTCTTCTCCGTGAGGCCCACGGACGCGACCTCCGGGTAGCAGTACGTGGCGGACGGCGTGAGGTCGTAGTTGATGGGCGCGGGGTTCTTCCCGGCGATGTGCTCCACCACCATCACGCACTCGGCGCTGGCCATGTGCGCCAGCATCGGCGTGGGGATGACGTCGCCAATGGCGTAGACGTTGGGCTCGCTGGTGCGGCACAGCGTGTCGACCTTGATGAAGCCGCGGTCCACCTGGACGGCCGTCTTGTTGAGGCCCACGTCCTCCGTGACGGGCGAGCGGCCCACCGCGGACAGGAGGATTTCGGCCTCCAGCGTCTTCGTCTCGCTGCCCACGGACATGGTGACGCGCACGCCGTCGGCGGTGTGCTCCACCTTCTCCACCTTCGCGCCCGTGTGAACGTCGATCTTGCGCTTCTTGAAGACCTTCTCCAGCTCCTTGGAGATGTCCGCGTCCTCGATGGGGAGCAGCGCGGGCATGTACTCCACGATGGCCGTCTGGCTGCCCACGTGGTTGAACACGGAGGCGAACTCGCAGCCCACCGCGCCGGCGCCCAGGACGATGATGCTCTTGGGGATGCGGTCGATGGTCAGGATGGAGTCACTGTTCATCACCCGCTTGTGGTCCACCGCCACGTTCGGCAGGGACTTGGGCACGGAGCCCGTGGCGATGATGATGTTCTTCGTCTCCAGGGTCTGCTTGGAGCCGTCCTCCGCGGTGACCTCCACCTTGCCCTTGCCGGCGATGCGGCCGTGGCCCTTCACCACGGTGATCTTGTTCTTCTTCATCAGGAAGTCGATGCCGTTGGCACCCTTCGTGACGACCTTGTCCTTGTGCTTCTGGGCGTTGGCCCAGTTCACGGTCGGGTTCGCCACGTCGATGCCGAAGTCGGACGACTCCTTGATGTGGTGGAAGAGCGACGCCGTCCACAGCAGCGACTTGGTGGGGATGCAGCCGCGGTGCAGACACGTGCCACCCAGGCGCTTGTCCTTTTCGATGATGGCCGTCTTCAGCCCGAGCTGGGCCGCGCGGATGGCGCCCACATAGCCGCCAGGACCCGAGCCGATGATCACCACGTCGAAAGTCTCAGCCACACACGCCTCCGGTCATTTTTGCGGATGGAACTCGCGGGCGCTGATAACCCCCGGTCCCGGTCGGAATCAAGGAGTTTGCTCGTGCGTCGCTTCCCGCTCCACACGCTTCTCTTGATGCTAGTAGCGCTGCTGGCGTTCGCGCGCCTCTATTACGTGTCGCATCAAGCCCCGCCCGCTCCGGCCCCCGGGAAGGCGCCGGGCACGAAGCAGCCGGTGAAGATCACCCCGCCCGACCTGGGCCCCGCCGCGTGCCGGGGCCTGGACGCCGTCCTGGGGGATCTCCTCCAGAGCGACGGGGGCACCGGAGGGGACGCGGGCACGGCCTGGAGTGACGCGCACCGGCAGCTCGGCGACTGCCCCACACCTCCCGCCGCAGCCTGCGCCCGGGGCCCGGCCCTGGCCTCCCGAGCACCCCTGACGGCGAAGGACGGCCTGCCCCGCGAGCTGCTCGCCACCCTCTGCGAGCGATGTGCGCCCGCTGACAATCCCTGCGGCCAGGCGGTGACGCAGGCGCTGCGGGAGGCCGCGCGCCGGGGGAACCCGCCCCTCCAGGAGGCAAGCTGGAGCCTGGAGCACGCGGGGCCCGCCCTGGGCGCGGCCTGCCAGGAGCTCGCGCGCCAGGCCGTGGGCCCCGCGGCCATGACGGGGGCGGAGGTGGAGCCGCAGCTGCTGGCGCTCACGGAGGCGCTGGCGCCCACGTGCGTGAAGACGGAGCAGTTGCCCCCGGCGCTCCTGAACGCTGCGGCGGTGCAGCAGGCCCGGCGGGCGCCCATGCTGGCGACGCTGAACACGGCGGGCACGGTGGAGACGAAGCCCATCAAGCCGGATCAGCCGACGGGGCCTGGGGATGCGTTCCGCGCGTTCGACCGGGACGAGCTGTCCGGGGTGAAGCTGCCCATGGCGGACGCGGGCACGGGGACGGATGGCGCGCTGCGGCTGGGGTACGCGCCGTCGCTGAAGTACGTGGTGTCCTTCCAGGTGCGGGCCACGGGTCCGGGCTCCCTGCGGGCACACGTCCGCGCTCCGGACGGCGTGGGGCACACGGAGCCGGGGGGCAAGGGCTTCTTCGTGGATCCCACCGTCTGCCGCTTCCAAGGCACGGGCAGGTGGGAGATCTGCAAGCCCGGGGTCCCCCTGCTCGACGTGGACGCGGTGAGCGTCCTTCCGGAGCGGCCGGGGGTGGAGCTGAAGGAGCTGGAGATCATCGGCGCCCGGTAGGGACGGGCGCCATCACGCACGCGGCGTCGGAGGGGCTCCGACGTCGCCCGCGTGGTGCGTCAGGCGATGAGGCCGCGGTCGCGCGCCTGGCGGAAGATGGAGGACGCGTCCTTCTTCAGCGCGGTGGACACGTCCTTGACGATGGCGTCCGCCGACTTGGCGACCGACAGGTAGTTGTCGAACGTGCGCGTGAGGATGAGCACGCCCGAGATGATGACTCGCTGCAGGTTGTGCTGCAGGTCCGTGCCCTCGTAGACGAGCCAGGACTGCTCACAGTAGCGGCGGCCCTCGGCGACCATCTGGTTCAGGTGCGCGCGCTCGGTCGCGTCGGGAACCTTCGCCTTGGGGCTGATGGACGCGATGTAGAGCACGTTCTGCCCCAGCCGCTGCGTCGCTTCCTCCATCTGCGCCATGATGGCCTGGACGTCATCCTTCGTCGGCGGGTTGTGCCAGCGCGAAAACAGGACGCGGTCGATGAGTTCGGATTGGTACGTGGCAGACACGAAGCCTCCGGGATGCGAACGCTGATGACGACGGGGCCGCTTCGTCGGGCACGGCCCGTGTCGCAGGCCGGAATCTGTACCAGGATCACAGAGGCGGTTGAAGAGTAGCGGACACACGCATGCACCTTTGGGGCGCCTGTGTGCCAGTCACGCTGTGAGGATGCAGTGCAGCTGGACAACTCCGCCTGGGTCGCAACCGACACGCCGGGCTATCCAGGGAGTTCAGGGCGGTTTCGGACGTGCGCGGGCGGAGAGAACGGCCTTTACATCTTCCAACGTCACGTCCAAGGCGCGCACCGCGACGAGCGCATGGAAGAGCACGTCGGCGGCCTCTTCCGCGGCCCGGTGCGTGTCCGCGTCGGCGCAGGCGGTGACGAGCTCCGCGGCCTCCTCGCCCAGTTTCTTCAGGCGCAGGTTCCGGTCCTCCAACAGGCGCCGGGTGTAGCTGGGCTTCGCGCCTTCGGGCTGGGGACCGGCCGCGCGGGCGGAGAGCGTCGCGTCCAGGTGCGCGAGCGCGTCCCAGCGGCCCTCGCCGAAGCAGGTCTCCTCGCCGGTGTGGCACGCGGGGCCGGCCTTGCGCACGCGCGCGAGCACCGCGTCGCCGTCACAGTCCGCGGTGAGGGAGACGACCTTCTGGGTGTTCCCGCTGGTGGCGCCCTTGTGCCAGAGGCCGCGCGTGCGGGAGCGGTAGTGCATCTCACCCGTTGCGAGCGTGCGCTCCAGCGCCTCGCGGTCGGCGTGCGCCACCATCAGCACGTCGCCGGTGCTCGCGTCCTGCGTCACCACCGTCACCAGTCCCTGACCCTTGTCGAAGTTCAACCGGGAGAGCTCCAACGTCATGGCTGGACTCCCGAGCGCAGCACCTCGCGCACGCGCTTCGACAGCGCCGCGTTGGTGGCGATGCCGTCACCGCCGAACGCCGTGCGCGTGCCCTTCCAGTCGGTGAAGACGCCGCCAGCCTCTTCGATGATGGGCTGAAGGGCCGCCGCGTCCCAGGGAGACAGGCCTTCGTCCACCATGACCTCCGCGCGGCCCGTGGCGACGAGGAGATAGCCGTAGCAGTCGCCCCACGTGCGGGAGAGGGACGCCTGCCGCGACAGCTCCTTCCACGCCGCGCCCTTCGCGGGGTTCTGGAGGAAGCGCTCGTCGGTGACGAGCACCACGGCCTGCGCCAGCGAGTCCTGATCCGACACGCGCGCCGCGGATCCGTTCCAGAAACAGCCCAGGCCCGGAGACGCGACTACCAGCTCGTTCACGGCCGGGAAGTAGGCCGCGCCCGCGAGGATGGTCTCCCCTTCCGCCACCGCGACCAGCGTGCCCCACAGCGGCACGCCCCGGATGAACGTCTTCGTGCCGTCGATGGGATCCAATATCCACCGGCGCTTCGCGCCCGGCCGGGACTCGCCGAACTCCTCGCCCAGGATGCCGTCCTCGGGGAAGCGCGCCTCCAACCATTCGCGAGCGGTCCACTCGGCGGTGCGGTCCGCCACCGTCACGGGCGTACCGTCGCTCTTGGTGTCCACGGCGATGCCGCGCCGGAAGAAGTCCAGCGCCACGTCACCGGCCTTGCGCGCCACATCGGCGGCGGCCTCCATCAAGTCTCGCGGGTCCGCGTTCATGTCGTGCTCCGGATGGCGATGCCGTTGTCGTTCAACAGGGACTTCAAGGCGCCCACCGTGGTGAGGCCATCATGGAGGATGCCTGCGACGAGCGCCGCGTCCGCCGCGCCCAGGGTCAGGGCATCGCGCACGTGCTCCGCGCGGCCCGCGCCTCCGGAGGCGATGACGGGCACGTCCACGGCCTCCGCCACCGCACGGGTCAGGTCCAGGTCGTAGCCCGTGCGAGCCCCGTCCCGGTCGATGCTGGTGAGCAGCACCTCGCCCGCGCCGCGCCGGACGCACTCCTTCGCCCAGGCCACAGCGTCCAGGTCGGTGGGCCGCCGGCCGCCGTGTGTATAGACGCGGTAGCGGTCTCCCTCGCGCTTCGCGTCGATGCTGGCCACCACGCACTGGGCGCCGAAGCGCTCCGCGCAGCCGGTGAGCAGCTCCGGCGTGGCCACCGCCGCGGAGTTGATGCTCACCTTGTCCGCGCCGGCCCTCAGCGCGCGGCCCACGTCGTCCACGGTGCGCACGCCTCCGCCCACCGTGAGCGGGATGAAGAGGCGCTCCGCGGTGCGCTGGACCAGGTCCCACAGCGTCTGGCGCTCCTCGGAGCTCGCGGAGATGTCCAGGAAGGTCACCTCGTCCGCGCCGGCCTCCTCATAGCGGTGTGCCAGCTCCACCGGGTCGCCCACGTCGCGCAGGCCCTCGAACTGGACGCCCTTCACCACGCGCCCGCCCTTCACATCCAGGCAGACGATGATCCGTCGGCGGAGCATCACTTCACCTCCAGGGAGACACTGCCCTTCATGCTGAAGACGACGCCGGAGTCCACCATCGCGTCGCGCAGCGCGAGCCCCAGCGCCTTGAAGGCTGCCTCGGTGAGGTGGTGGCTGTCCTTGCCGCGAAGCACGCGCAGGTGGAGCGTGATGCGCGAGTGCTCGCAGAAGGAGCGCATCCAGTGCTCGTACAGCCGGTTCTTCAACGGGCCGCGGTAGAAGAAGCGCCCGCCCGCGTCCAGGCACGCCTGCACCAGGGCGTCATCCATGGGCAGGGTGCGCTCGCCGTAGCGCGCGGCGGTGGCGGGGATGACGCGCTGGACGGCGGTGCCCAGGGTGATGGCCACGTCCTCCATCAGGTGGTGGCGCAGGTCGCCGCGAGCGCGCAGGGTCAGGTCCAGCCCCGCGTAGCGTGCGAGCGTGGCGAGCATGTGGTCGAAGAACTTGAGGCCCGTGTCCACCCGGGCCACGCCGGTACCGCGCGCCAGCTCCACCGTGACCTGGGTCTCCTTCGTTTCACGGACGACCGTGGTGACCGTGCTCATTGCGTGAACTCCCGCGCGACCGCGCGCGCATCCAACCGACCCGTGTAAAGCGCCATGCCCACCACCGCCCCGAATGCGCCCACCTTCGCCAGCGAGCGCAGGTCCTCGATCGTCGTCACCCCACCGGAGGCGTAGAGCCGGTGCCGGCTCGAACGGGCCACCTCCTCCATCAAGGGCAGGTCCACGCCGCCCAGCTGCCCCTCTTTGTGCACCGCCGTGACGAGCATCCCGCCCAGAGGAAGGGGCTCCAGCGCGGACAGCACGTCGCGGATGTCGCGAGCGCTGCCGGACGTCCAACCGCGCGTCACGACCTCACGGCCCTTCACGTCCGCGGCGACCACCACGCGGCCGGGGAAGCGCTCCGCGACCTCGGTGAGCCAGGCCAGGTCCTCGATGGCCCGGGTCCCCACGACGACCGAGGACGCCCCGCCCGCGAGCACCGCCTCCACGCGCGAGGCTTCACGAACACCGCCGCCCACCGTGAACGTGAGGCCCGGGGCATGCGACACCAGCCGGGCCACCGCATCCGCGTTGGAGCCCTTCCCCAGCGCCGCGTCCAGGTCCACGACGTGGAACGTGCGGAAGCCCAGCGCCAGCCACTGCCTCAAGGCATCCAGCGGATCATTCACGCGCACGCGTTCCGCCTCGTAGGAGCCACCCACGAGCTGCACGCACGCCCCTTCCCGCAGGTCGATGGCCGGGATGGCGATCATGAGGACACCTCCTGGAGAAATGCCTGCACGAAGCGCACGCCCGCGTGGGAGGACTTCTCCGGGTGGAACTGCACGCCCAGCACGTTCCCGCGCCGCACGGAGGCGGGGAACCGGTCGCCCTCGTGCGTTGTCCAGCCCACCACTTCGCTAGACTCCACGGCACGGCAGACAAAGCTGTGCGCGTAGTACACGGTGGACAACCGCGCGGACTGGACCGCCCGGTCCTCATCCACGTCGTTCCACCCAATCTGAGGAACGTGCCGCGCGGCCAGCCGCGTCACCCGGCCCGGGAAGTAGCCGAGTCCCTGCCCTGCCCCTTCGTCGCTCTCGTCGAAGAGCAGCTGCATGCCCAGGCAGATGCCCAGGCACGGCAGACCGGCGTCCAGCGCCTTGCGCATCGCCTCGCGTCCCGGGGCGAGCCGCGCCGCCGCCGAACCGAACGCCCCAACGCCGGGAAGCACCAGGACGTCCGTATCCAGTGCGCGCAGCGGATCCTCCTGCACGCGCACGTCCGCACCGGGCGTAGTAGCCAGCGCCTTGATCAGCGAGTGCAGGTTGCCGGCGCCATAGTCGAAAAGGGTCACCCGCATCACAGCACCTCCTTCAGGGCCTTCAGCGCCGAAGCCATCATCGGCCAGGGGCCACAGCCGATGCGCAGCGCGTCGCCCACGCCCGTGAGCCCTTCGAACACCCGCACGTTCACGTTGCGCTCTCGCAGCGCCTCGCCCACCCACCGCGCCTCCGGCACTGGGACGAGGAGGAAGTTCCCTTCCGAAGGGAGCGGTTCCAACCCCAGCGCCTTCAAGGCTCCGCGCAGCCGCTCGCGGTTCTCCACCGCCTCCGCCGCGCAGGCCTCCATCCACGGGACATCATCCGTGAGCGCGGCCACGGCCACGGCCTCGCCCAGCGCCGTGTGCTTGTAGGGCCCCCGGGCCTTCTCCACCTCCGCCACCAGCGACGGCGCCCCGACGCCCCACCCCACCCGCAGGCCCGCGAGCCCGAACGCCTTGGACATCGTGCGCGTCACCAGCACGTTGGGCCGCGTCCGCGCCAGGTCGAGGTAGTCCCCGCCCCGCGTGAACTCCACATACGCCTGATCGATGAGCACCATACCCGGAGCCGAATCCACCAGCCGCTCCACCGCCGCGCGCGAGGCCACCGTGCCAGTGGGATTGTTGGGCGTGCACACGTAGATGAGCTTCGCCCCCGTGGCGAGCAGGCCGTCCACGTCCAGGTCATGATCCGCGCGCAGCGGCACGGGCACCGGCTTGAGCGCGCTCAACCTGGCGTACATGGGCACCATCACGAACGTGGGATCCGGAAAGGCCACCGCGTCCCCGGGCTCCAGGAAGGCTCGCAGCGCACAGTCGATGACGTCGTCCGAGCCGCAGCCCGTCGTGACGTTCTCCACCGAGACACCCGCGTAGGTGGCCACGGCGCGCTTCAGGTCCGGCGCATAGCTGGCGGGATAGCGGGCCAGCCGAAGGAACCCCTCCTCCCGCAGCACTCGATCCGCGGACGGCGGTGCGCCGAAGAGGTTGGTGTTGTCACTCAGGTCCACCCGGCACGGCTTCTTCGCCGGGGAGTACAGAGGGATGTCCCGATACGTCTCGCGAAATGGAATCACGGCACCCTCCAGGCCCGAGCCGCGGCCGCGTGGGCGAAGAGGCCCTCGCTGTCCGCCAGCGTCCCCACGTCGTCCGCCATCGCCGCCGCCGCTTCCGGTGTCACGCGTTGCCACGTGGTCCACCGGTAGAAGTCCAGCACGCTCAGTCCCGAGTACGCACGGGCCAGTCCCGCCGTGGGCAGCACGTGGTTCGCACCGGTGAGGTAGTCACCAAAGGCCACCGACGCGCGTTGCCCCACGAACACAGTGCCCGCGTTGCGAACCCGCGCCAGGTCCTCCGTGGGCGTCGCCGTCGCGAGCAGCAGGTGCTCCGGAGCGAACTCCGCGACGAAGGGCCACGCCTCCTCCAGCGAGTCGATGCGCAGCACCGCGCCCCGGCTCCCCAGCGCAGAGAGGACGATGTCGCCGCGCCGCGCGACGCGGGCCTGCTGCTCCACCGCGTCCCGCACCGCCTGCGCCAGCGGAGCGCCCAGCACCAGCGCCACGCAGCAGGCCTCGGGGTCGTGCTCCGCCTGGGCCAGCAGCTCACGCGCCACGGCATCCGGACGGGCGCTCGCGTCGGCGACCACCAGGATTTCGCTCGGGCCCGCGGGCGCGTCGATGGCGACAGCATCCACCACCTGGAGCTTCGCGGCCGCCACGTACGCGTTGCCCGGTCCAACGATGCGGTCCACACGAGGAACACTCTGGGTTCCGTAGGCCAGCGCGGCCACCGCGCCCGCACCTCCCAATGCGAACACCCGATCCGCGCCCGCGAGCGCCGCCGCCGCGAGCACGCCCGCACTTGGAAGGCCGTCCGGCCCCGGCGGTGAGCAGACGATGACTTCGCCCACGCCCGCGACCTTCGCGGGGACCACGCCCATGAGCACGCTGCTGGGGTACACTGCCCGGCCGCCTGGGGCATACACGCCGACGCGGCTCAGCGGATCCGGCCGGCGGCCCACGATGACACCGGGCTCCGTCTCCACCTCGATGGCATGGGGCCGCTGCGCCGCGTGCGCCCGGGCGATGTTGCGCGCCGCGCGGGTCAGCGCCTCGCGCACGTCGGAGGGAATCGACTCCAACGCCGCGTTCCATCGTTCACGCGGAACCTCCAGGGCCGCCAACTCCACGCGGTCGAACTCACGCGCGAAGTCGAAGAGGGCCCGGTCACCTTCCGTGCGAACGCGGGCAATCAGTGCCTGGACACGGGAAGCCACCAGCGCATCCGACTCGCCCGAGCGCGCCAGCAACCTCCGCCGCGCGTCAGAATCCAGCGAGGACAAGGCCCCCTGGTACTCGAGGATGGAGGCGCTCATGCCATCAACCTCTCGATGCGCGTGACGAGGATGCCCTGGCCACCGAGCGCCTTCAGCGCATTCACCGTGCGATAGAGATTCCTCGACGAGACCACCGCGTGCACCGCGACGAAGTGGCCTCCGTTCATCACGTCCACCACCGTGGGACCGTTGAGGCCGGGCAGCACCTCGCGCACCTGTTCCAGGGACGTCTTCGGGACGTTGGCCATCAGGTAGCGCCGCCCGCGCGCCGCCAGCACCGACCCCAGCGCCTGCGTCAGCTCCTCCAGCGCGCGCCGCGCCTCCAGTCCGTTGCGCGGACACGCCACCAGCCGGGCGCTCGACTCCAGCACGGTGGCCACTTCCTTCAAGCCGTTCATCTTCAACGTGGACCCCGTCGACGTGAGGTCCACCACGATGTCCGCGATGCCCAGGTGCGGAGCGATCTCCGCCGCGCCGCTCACCGGCACCACCGTCACCTTCTGCCCTCGCTGCTGGAAGAAGCCCTGCGTCAGCCGGGGGAAGCAGGAGGCCACCCGCATCCCCTCCTTCACGTCCTCCACGCGGGAGATGCCGCTCTCGTCGCGCGCGGCCACCACCAGCCGGCAGCGGCCGAACTCCAGGTCCATCAGCGGCTCCAGCTCGCGCCCGGCCTCGTTCACCAGGTCCCAGCCGGTGACTCCCGCTTGCGCGGCGCCGTCCGCGACGAACTCCGGGATGTCCTGGGCACGGACGAAGATGGCTTCGAACTCGCCGCCCAGGGACGCGGTGAGGGCCCGCTCGCCCCGAGCGCGCACCTCCAGGCCCGCGTCGTTGAACAGCTCGCGCACTTCCTCGGACAGACGTCCTTTGTTGGGCAGGGCAATCTTCAACATGGGTGGGCTCGGGGGACTGCGGTGGCGGAAACGAAAAAAGGCCCGTCCTGGGGGGACGGGCCTTCGATCACTGCGGCATCTGCCGGAAGTGGGTGCGTTCTAGTGCGTCACCCAGGCATGCGCGCGGCGAACGGTCCCGTCATGGGCCGGCCGATGATGCGCATGGTGGTGATGCAGGGACGTGGAACGCACGGCACTAGGGTTAACGACCGGAGGCCTCAGCGTCAAGTCACCCCGGGTCATGGACTGTCTTGACGCTTGCAAACCCGTGCTCGCTTGAGCACAAGCGGCGCATGGCAACCTCCGACGTCCTCGTGGTGGGCGGTGGTGTGATGGGCTGTGGCATCGCGCTGAAACTCCGTCAGGCCGGTGCGCGCGTGACGGTGCTGGAGCGCTCCATCCCCGGCGCGGAAGCCTCCAGCGCCGCCGGCGGCATCCTCGCGCCCCAGTGGGAGTCCGAAGGACCGGGCCCCTTCTTCGAGCTGTGCCTGCGAAGCCGCGCCCTCTACGGAAGCTTCGCCGCGGAGCTGCGCGAACTCTCCGGCGTGGACATCGAGTACCGGCCGTGCGGCCTGCTTCGCGTCGCGTTCGACGAAGCGGACCTTCATCACGTGGAGTCCACCGTGGGCTGGCAGCACGGCATGGGGCTGCGCGCCGAGCTGCTCGACGGCAAGGCCGCGCGCGAGCTGGAGCCGCACCTGTCCCCCGCCGCCGTGGGCGCCGCGCACTTCCCGGATGATCACCAGGTCGACAACCGGCTCCTCGTGCGCGCGCTCACCATGGCCGCCGCGCGCGTGGGCGCGGTGTTCAAGAGCGGCTACGTGCGCGGCGTGGTGCACGAGCAGGGCCGCGCGGTGGGCGTGGACCTGGACGGCGAGGTGCTGCGCGCGGACGCCGTGGTGCTGGCCGCGGGCTCGTGGTCATCCCTGGTCCAGGGTGCGGGCGTGTCGGCGCAGGCGGTGCGCCCGGCGCGCGGACAGATGGTGCAGCTGCAGACGCGGCTGCCGCTGCTGGAGCGGGTGGTGACGTCCGCGAAGGGCTACCTGGTGCCGCGCGCGGACGGGCGGATCATCGCCGGGAGCACCATGGAGCACGTGGGCTTCGACAAGCAGGTGACCGCGGCGGGGCTGGCGCGCATCCTCGACATGGCGCTGCAGCTGTGCCCGGACCTGGCCAGCGCGCCCATCACGGAGACCTGGGCCGGCTTCCGTCCCTGGACCCAGGATGCGCTGCCGTACATCGGAGAAGGCCCCTCGCCCGGCCTGTTCCTCGCCACCGGCCACTTCCGCAACGGCATCCTGCTCGCCCCCATCACCGCGAAGCTCGTCGCCCAGGCCGTGCTGGGGGAGAAGCCCTCGGTGGACCTCACCCCCTTCCGCTATGACCGGGGGACGATGGCGCGCGATTGACGCGGCGTGCCTGCCTGACCTACTCCGAAAGACGGGGAATGCTTCAAGAACCGGAGACGTTCACTTCGGAACCAGGGCTCGCACCCCACCCTGGATGGCAGGGAGGCGAGGGGGTGATGATTTCTCGCACTCGTTCGCCTTTAATCCCTGGAAACCTCTAGAATCTTCGGCCGTGGAAGCCATCCCCCCCGCACCCCCCAGAATCCTGATCGTCGACGACGATGATTCCGTCCGCGACGTCATCTCCGTGCTCCTCCGTGAGGAGGGCTACAACTGCGTCGTGGCCAATGGCGCCGAGATGGCGCTCGACGTCGCAGGCGAAGAAGAGACGCCGCTCGTCATCAGCGACATGAAGATGCCGGGGCGCGACGGGTTGTGGCTGCTGGAGAACCTGCGCGAGCGGCTGCCGGACACGTCCGTCATCATGCTCACCGGCTACGGCGACACCGAGTCCGCCGTGGACTGCCTGCGCCGGGGCGCGGTGGACTACCTGCTCAAGCCACCCAAGCTCACGGACCTCATCCGCGCCATCGAACGCGCGCTCGCCAAGCGCCGCATCGAGATGGCGCGCAAGCGCTACCAGAAGAAGCTCGAGGGCAAGGTGCGCGACCGCACCGCCGAGCTGCGCAGCGCGCTGCACAACATCGCGAACACGTACCAGAACACGCTGCTGGCATTGGTGGCGGCCCTGGATGCGCGCGAACACGAGACGAGCGACCACTCCCAGCGTGTGGTCAGCTACACCTCCGCCATCGCCACCCGCATGGGCATCCACGGCAAGGAGATGGAGGAGATCGGCCGCGGCGCGCTCTTGCACGACATCGGGAAGATCGGCGTGCCGGACGCGGTGCTGCTCAAGCCCGGCAAGCTCACCCCCGACGAGTGGCTGGAGATGCGGCGTCATCCGGAGATCGGCTTCCAGATGATCCAGAACATCCCCTTCCTCTCCACGCCGGCGGACATCGTCCTGTCGCACCAGGAGCGCTTCGACGGCGCGGGCTACCCCCGCAACCTCCAGCGCAACGAGATCCACATCGGCGCGCGCATCTTCGCGGTGGCGGACACGCTGGACGCGATGACGAGCGACCGGCCGTACCGCAAGGGCACGACGTTCGCGAACGCCATCCAGGAGATCAAGCGCTGCGCCAACACGCAGTTCGACCCGGACGTCGTGAAGGCGTTCCTGGACATCGGCGAAGAGGGGCTCATCCGCATCAAGAAGGAGATGGCGGAGAAGAAGCTCAACCCGATGCAGGCCGCCGCGGACGCCGCCGAGTCCGAGGCCGAGCTGGCGCGGCTCACCGACCTGGACGACGAGCCGGACTCCCCGCCGGTGGGAAGCACGGCCACGCCCATTGGCGCGCCGCCCGCCGTCATCCGTTCAGCCTCAGGGACCGAAGGCTGAGGCGGACCGCGGGAAGCGGTGCCTTTCCGCGCGGGGGTTGCTATCCATGAAGGCGGAAGGCCCCGCGATGACCGCCCCCCTGCCCGCTTCCAATCCGCTCGCCCCCCCGCTGTGTGACGCGCAGGGGCGGCGCATGACGTACCTGCGGCTGAGCGTCACGGACCGCTGCAACTTCCGCTGCACCTACTGCTCGCCCGCGTCGTGGGGCGGGAAGAAGGACCTGCTCGACGCGGGAGAGTTCGAGCGCATCGTCTCCGTCTTCGCGCGCATGGGCATCCGCCGCGTGCGCCTGACAGGCGGCGAGCCGCTCGCCCGGCCGGACATCCTCGACATCGCGCGACGCATCGCCGCGGTGCCCGGCGTGGAGCACCTGGCAATCACCACCAACGCGAGCCGCCTGGAGTCGCTGGCCGGGCCGCTGCGCGACGCGGGCGTCACCCAGCTCAACCTGAGCCTGGACACGCTGTCCGCGGAGGTGTTCCGGCGCATCTCCAAGCAAGGCGACTTCGACGCGGTGCTGCGTGGCATCGACGCGGCGGCGGGCTCGGGCTACCAGTCGCTGAAGCTCAACGTCGTGGTGATGCGCGGCATCAACGACGCGGAGGTGCCGGAGCTGGTGAAGTACGCGCACGCGCGCGGCATCACCCCGCGCTTCATTGAATTGATGCCCTTTGGTCAGGGCACGCCGGTGCCCACGGCGGAGCTGCTGGAGCGCCTGGCTGCCTCGGGCCGCGTCCTCACCGAGGAGCCACCGGAGAGCGCCGCGTCGCCCACGTCCGGGCCGGCGCGCTACTGGAGCACGGACAGCGGGCGCGTGGGGTTCATCTCCCCGCTGACGCAGAACTTCTGCGGCGGCTGCAACCGGGTGCGGGTGGCGTCCAACGGCGACCTGCGCAGCTGTCTGGGCGGCCGGGCGCAGGCACCGCTGCATCAGCTCATCCGGGGCGGCGCGACGGACGAGGAGCTGGCCGTGGCCGTGCGCCGCGCGCTGGGTGAGAAGCCGGAGGGGCACCGCTTCACGGAAGCCGGAAACGGCGCCACGCTCCTGCCCATGATGGGCATTGGCGGCTGAGGGCTACTTCACCAGCCGGATGTTCACGGGGTAGCGGTACAGCTCGCCGTCGTTGGCCTTCAGGCCGGCGATGACGCTGAACACCAGCGACGCCAGGAAGACGATGGCGCCCGTGACGACGCCCAGGCCCAGCGCGCACACCAGGATGCCGGAGATGGCCATGCCGATGGTCGTGGTGATCTGGAAGTTGAGCGACTCCACCGCGTGCGCGCGGATGAAGGACGACTCCTTGCCCTTGGCCAGCATCAGGAACAGCGGCACCGCCCAGCCCAGGAAGCCCGCGCCCACGATGAGGCCGGCGATGGAGCCCAGATGGGCCAACATCCCCATCGTCTTCTCATCCTGGGTCGCCGTCGGCGAGCCGGTGATGAACGTGCCGAACTGCTGATCCTCGCGCTGACCTGGCTCCATGAAACGCCCTCCAAAACTGAGTGGGGCGCGACGGGTGCGCCCGGATGAGCGCACCATGACATGCCGTGTCGGTGCCTGTCATCCAGCGGACAGGGGCCGAGCATGCAGGCCCCCGTCCACCGCAGGCCGTCAGCGGTACAGCTCGTGGCCCGCCTTCTTGAATTCCTCGCTCTTGTCCTTCAGCCCCTGCTCCAGGGCCTGGGTCTCGTTGACGCCGACCTTGTCCGCGTAGTCGCGCACGTCCTGGGTGATCTTCATGGAGCAGAAGTGCGGGCCGCACATGGAGCAGAAGTGCGCGACCTTGGCGCCTTCGGCGGGGAGCGTCTCGTCGTGGAAGGCGCGGGCGCGCTCGGGGTCCAGGGACAGGTTGAACTGATCCTCCCAGCGGAACTCGAAGCGCGCCTTGGACAGGGCGTTGTCGCGAGCCTGCGCGCCCGGGTGGCCCTTGGCCAGGTCCGCGGCGTGGGCCGCGATCTTGTACGTGATGACACCCTCCTTCACGTCGTCACGGTCGGGCAGGCCCAGGTGCTCCTTGGGCGTCACGTAGCAGAGCATCGCCGTGCCGAACCAACCGATCATCGCCGCGCCAATGCCGCTGGTGAAGTGATCGTAGCCGGGCGCGATGTCCGTGGTGAGGGGCCCCAGCGTGTAGAACGGCGCCTCGTGGCACACGGCGAGCTGCTTCGTCATGTTCTCCTGGATGAGGTGCATGGGGACGTGGCCGGGGCCTTCGATCATCACCTGCACGTCGTGCTTCCAGGCCACCTTCGTCAGCTCGCCCAGCGTCTCCAGTTCGCCGAACTGCGCGGCGTCGTTGGCGTCCGCGATGGAGCCGGGGCGCAGGCCGTCGCCCAGGCTGAAGCTGACGTCGTACGCCTTCATGATCTCGCAGATCTCCTCGAAGTGCGTGTAGAGGAAGTTCTCCTGGTGGTGGGCCAGGCACCACTTGGCGAGGATGGAGCCGCCGCGGCTGACGATGCCGGTGAGGCGCTTCGCGGTGAGCGGCACGTACTGGAGGCGCACGCCCGCGTGGATGGTGAAGTAGTCCACGCCCTGCTCGGCCTGTTCGATGAGCGTGTCGCGGAAGATGGCCCAGGTGAGCTCCTCGGCCTTGCCGCCCACCTTCTCCAGCGCCTGGTAGATGGGCACGGTGCCGATGGGCACGGGCGCGTTGCGGAGGATCCACTCGCGCGTCTCGTGGATGTTGCGGCCGGTGGACAGGTCCATGACGGTGTCCGCGCCCCAGCGGATGGACCAGACCATCTTCTCCACCTCCTCCTCGATGGAGGACGTGACGGCGGAGTTGCCGATGTTGGCGTTGATCTTCACCAGGAAGTTGCGGCCGATGATCATCGGCTCCAACTCCGGGTGGTTGATGTTCGCGGGGATGATGGCGCGACCCCGGGCGATTTCATCGCGCACGAACTCCGGCGTAATCACGCGAGGAATCGCGGCGCCCCAGGAGTGGCCGGGGTGCTGGGCGGCGAGTGAAGCGTCGAGCTTCTGGTTCTCGCGCACGGCGACGTATTCCATCTCCGGCGTGATGATGCCCTTGCGGGCGTAGTGCATCTGGCTGACGTTGGCGCCGGCCTTCGCGACTCGGGGCTTGCGGATGTGGCTGAAGCGCAGGCCGTTGAGGCGCGGGTCGGCTTCGCGGGCGCGGCCGTATTCCGACGTGATGCCGTCCAGTTCGTCCGTGTCGTTGCGGGCGCGGATCCAGTTCTCGCGAACGGCGGGCAGGCCCCGGCGCAGATCGATATCGGCGGAGGGGTCGGTGTAGGGGCCGCTGGAGTCGTAGACGTGGACGGGGGGGTTGGCGGTCTCCGGGCCGGCGTGGCCGTGGTGACGCGTGGGTGTCTGGGCGATTTCGCGCAGGGGGACGCGGAGGTCGGGGTGCAGGGACCCGGGCACGTAGACCTTGCGCGACGCAGGAAGCGGGCCACGGCTGATCCCCTCCAGCACCTTCCCATCGACCTTCAGACTCTTGGACGCTCCACTCATCGGACGGCTCCTCGTGAGAACGGACGGGAGTCGGGACGGGAGCATGGAGCGCCCACACCGCTTCCCTCCGCCGGTGCTAACCGGTTCAGGTTCAAAGGGATCGGACGCGGCCACACGTCCATCTCAGCCCCCTTCCGGAGGCGCCCCTAGCGACTGCGGAGCGGTGTAGCGCAGGGGCAAGCCCGCTTCAACCCGTGCGGACGTGGCCGTGGGGACAGTGGACGCACGGTGGCCCTGCAGGGAGGGGCAACATGTCAGCCGTTGTAAGGGCGATATTCAGGCGCCACGGATCGAGACTGCGCGTAACCGCAAACGAATTGCACCCCGCGAGGGATTTCCATTCACTCCCAAGCGTCCTCTTGACAACACTTGAAAGGATCATGTTTAGACTTCGGAAATAGGAGAAGTCCGACATGAAGCTATGCGTTGGGAGCTGCTGTTCCTGGGGAATGCTCGCCCTGCTCTTGCTGGCGGGGTGTGGTGATGGGGGGAAGCCGCAAGCAAGCGCAGCCCGCGCTTCACCGCCAGTCCTGACGGAGCACCGCGTCCGCGAAAATGGTACCGGCCAGCGCGCCCTGGGGGAAGACTGCACCGGCGGTTCCCATTCGGACTGTGCGTCGGGCCTCTGCTTGCACGCCGCAGTCCATGGGCCTGCCGGCGCGAACTCGGGTTACCTCTGTAGCCGCACGTGCCAGAAGCCTACGGACTGCCCTTCAACCTGGCAGTGTCAACAACTGCTCCCCACCGCGCCTGAGCGCCTGTGCGTACCACCCAAGGAACAGGCAGTCGCCGAGCAGCCAACAGGGGGGCCTCAGCGTCAGAATTAGCGCTCACCGCCAATTCTCGCAAGCCGATTCACTGCCGCACCAAACATGGCATTCCTCCCACCCACTGCGATCAACACTCAAGTCATGTCACAACAAGCGCGTTTGGTTTCATTAATCATCATTATTGGCTGCACGCTTTCGCCTCTTCATGCCCAAGCGGCATGTAACTCCCGTGGATGGACTGCGCCGATTTGCGTGGGCAAGAAACTTGTCGCCTGCTACTGCGATGGAAAGCCCGGTCCTGCGCAAAGTGGCGAACGCTGTTGCGGAAACTATGTCAATCCGGTCGATCCGAAATACGACCCAGTAGCCCAGAAGGATTTATCAATCTGCTGGTACTGGCAGTACGGCGAGAACGAGACTTGCACAGCACCAGGTCCAGGTGCCTCCGAATGCAACGACGAGTGCTTCCAACCTCCGCCTGACTGCTCAGACGGAAAATGCGCCTGCGGCACCAATGGCGAAAAGCTCCCCAGCATCGGGGACCCGGTCAATGCGCTCACAGGGGAAAGCATCCTCGTCGAGGATGACCTGCAAGTAGCCGGCAGCGTCGGAACATTGAAGCTGACGCGTCATTTCACATCAGCGATTGCTACTTGGCTCACCGCAGGCTTGGTGCGCAATGTCCCAAAGCCATTTGGAAGCGCCCTTGTGACCCCTGCCACAAGGCCCTCTGCCTCCATGCCCGACACATTGTCATGGTGGCACAACTACTATAGCTTTGTTCTCCCAACGAATTCCAAATGGACCGTGGTGAAGGAGACGGGTGCAGTATCTCGCTTCACTCCCTGCACGGGCATCCCATGCACGGCGACGCCGTCCGGTGGCTCCGCCAGTCGACGAGAGCGACTTCAACGCGCAGCCTTGGGCTTCACGCTGACCGAGCCAAGCGGTCGCAAGCTCTACTTTCAGGCGAAGCACATCGAGGTTGGGAGCACTCAAGAGCGCTTTTTCCTGAGCCGGATTGTCTCCCCGAGTGGCATTGAACTGGCTGCGCTCAACTACGCAGCGCTTTCCGTCCTCGGTTGCCCACCGGTCAACCCGGGGAGCGACGCAGGTGTTCCGTACCTTGCCTCTGTCAACGGTCCCATGGGCTCGTTGGACTTCCAGTATGCCCTGCTGACTTCCGTGGATGGTCAGCCAGAATGTGTGGTGCGCAGCGTGACGCGGCGCGGAGATTCTTCAGCTTCAATTACGTATGACTACGCACTGGACTCAAGCAGCGTGGAGCGGCCCGGTCGGATCGCCAAGGCTACGATGGCCAGCAAAGTACGCACATACAGCTACTCCCCATCCTCCCTCCAGGCCTCCATCGACACGTTACTGGTCATGAAGCATGACTATGCCAGCACTGGCGCTGTCGCAACGATCAACGGTGATGATGAGCAACTGACGCTGAGTGGACTGACACCGTCCACCTGTGCGCCTGGCAGCAACTGCTGTGGCGCCCTACCCCAAAAGCGCACCTCATCTGATGCCAATGCGGGCCGAGGAGATGGCCTCACGGGCGCATCAGGACTCGTTCGCGCGTACGAGACTCTGGCCAACGGCACGGAGACAGTCACCCCACGTCTTTACCAGACGACCGACAGCTGCACCGTGGCGGGCGCGTGCAGTCCCGGAACCGAGCGCTACGAGTGGGAATGCGCCGCAGCGGGGCTGCCCGCATATGAGAAGGCTCGCAAGAACAAGCGCGACTTCTGGGAGGTCTACACCTACGCCTCCCCGGCGGCGGGCACGGGCATGCCGGCCTCGCTGCTGGAGAAGACGGGCGTCAAGCGCGGCGCCCAAGACATGACAGGCACGGGTGCGCTGGAGGAGGAAACCTTCAGCTACACCTACGGCCCCAACGGAGAGCAACTGCTGACGTCCTCGGAGAAGGCCAGCGTGCTGGGTGCGGCTGGACAAAAGGCCCGCACCTTCAACCGCTACGACGCCACCGGCCGCCTCTCAGCCACCATCCGCTCTGGTTGGACGCGCGTCTTCGACGCCGCCACTGGGGCCTGGAGCAGCCAGCAACGCTGGGTGGGCACTTTTTCCCTGACAACACGTACGGGCGATACCACGGCGGACCCTTTTGGCCGCACCGTCGAGCAGCATGGTCCCTGCCTCGTCGCCAGCGAGGCCGCGACGGACTGCCCCGCCGGCACCGTGTTCCCGGTGACGCGCAACTACTACTGGGCTGACACCGAGACGACGCCCCGCCGCAATCAATTGCAGAAATTGGCCCAATATCCCAACGGCCTCTCCAGCACGCCGATCGAAACGCTCTTCAATACCTACGATGCGGGTGGCCACGTCACGGAGATGGTCGACGCTAACGGCGTCACCTTTCTTTCCACCTACCAGGACCAACAACTGCTGATGCAGACCGTAAGGGTTACGGGCCAACCGGATGTGGTGACCCACTACAGCCACGACCCTGCGGGCAACCAGACGTACGTACAATTGCCGGAGGGCAACTACGAAGTTTCCTGCTATCGCCAGGGCACCACGTCCGGCTGCACCGGAGGAACCCTCACCGACAAGCGCCAGTGGAAGGCGAAGTCCTCCACCGCGAGCGCGGCCACGTGGTCCGAGAAGGTGACTTACACCTACTGGCCAGACGGCAAAGTGAACGAAGAACGCTACCTTGATGCTTCCGGCAACACGCGCAAGGTGTTCACATACGCAGCGGACGCTCACCGCCGTCCAACCTGGACGAAGACAGGTATCGGCACGGGAAGCTTCGTCGGCACGAAGAGCCATGATGCCGCCAACAACCTCACGGGCGAAGGCAAGCCCTTCAACGCGCCTCCGGCGTGGTGCGCGGTGGGCTCGGATGGTCAGCCGACGTCGGCGGCCTGCACCGCCATGCAGTACGATGGCGCCAACCGGCTTCAGCGCATCGACGAGCACGCGACGAGCGGCACCACGACGCGCACGTGCCTCAAGCACGACGCCCACGGCAACCTCATCAGCCTGGACACGGGCCTTGCCGCGACGACGAACTGCGCGACAGCGACGCCTTCCGCCAATGCCTCGCGATACCAGTACGATGACTTTGGCAACATGGTGGAAGCCACCCTCGCAGCCACCGGGAGCGGCAGCACCGCCGGCACCACCCGCTTCGCCTACGATGCCCTGGGCAGTTCCATCGTGAAACAGACGCCCGCCATGGTCTCGGCCCACATCCGCGACCACCTTGCCTATGCCTCCGACGCCATGGGGCGGCTGCTCTCCGTTTCACACCTCTCACCTCTGGTTTCCGGCGGCGCGGAGACACTCTATGTCCAGGCTTATGACGGCTCGATCAGCCCCGACGTCTCCTGTGGCACGCTGGCCAACACCATGGGCCGTTTGCGGTATCAGGACGACTCATTCGGCCGCACCTGGTTCAGCTACGACGCATGGGGCCGCAAATTGAAGGAGGTCCGCCTGCGCACCGGCACCACTACGTGTAGCGGCACACCTTTCCAAAATCCTCACACCCTCTATGCCTATAGCCCCAACGGCAACCTCACCCAGGTGACGTACCCCTATGGCCGCGTAGTCACCTACAACTACGGCACAGGCGCCCTCACCGACCGCATCGCAAGCGTCTCTGTCTTGAAGTACTCCAGCGGCGCACCCACCACCGAAATGCTACTCTCCCAGGTGGTATGGGAGCCGTACGGTGGACTGCGCGGCTACCGCACCCACTATGCCGCAGCGGGCACCTCCGGCAGCGTCGAGTACGCCCTTGGTGACAATGCCACCGCTGCGCCTTCTTCTTGCCCATCTGCAGTTCCCAACGCGGGCACAGGTGACGCCACGGGCCGCCAGCGCGCTCTCTGGGTGTCGACACTTGCCTCGGGTGCCAACTTCACACCTGGTAGCGGCAACGGCACTGTCTTCAAACAGCTCTACACGTGGCAGGCGGATCAGTTGGTGCGCGCTGACTCGTGCCTGCTGGGTGCCACTTCGCCTCTCACCGAAACCTACGACTACGACGGCTTGCTGCGCCTGACATCCGCGACGGGCACCCTTTCCACTGCGGGCGGCCCCTTCACCTCTCGCGCGTTCGCCTATGACGCCCGCGGCAACCGCTCTTCTGAGTCCGGCGAAGCCAACTCCTGGGCGCTGGCCTATTCCAGCGCTGGGCACCCAGACTGGCTCACCTCGCGCAACTCCACGCAGACCGGCGCACAACTCGGCTACTCATACACGTATGACGCGGACGGTCGGGTCTCACAGAAGCTCTGGCGGCCGGCCGATGCCCACGGCAATGCATTCCACCTGGACTTCACGTCCGGGCCCTCGTCCAACGGTGGCGCGGACACGGTCTTCAAGAGCGTTGGCGTCAACGGATTGACGTTCAACTACTTCTACGACGCACAGGGGCGTCGGCGCCTCAAGGATTATCCCACGGGCGTCAAGGACGAGTATTTCTACAGCCAGTCCCAGGAATTGCTCGTTGACCAGGGAAACACGCACAGCTACGCCATGACCACTCATCCGGTGGACGAATATGTCTGGCTGGGCGGTCGCCCTGTCGCCATCATCCGCGGCAAGTTGGATACATCCTGGGCGCACCTCTCGGATGCCACTGCCGACTGTACACGCGCAAGCCAAGCCGCAGTTTGTGGCGCATACCACCTCATCACAGACCCCCTGGGGAAACCCGTCCTTACGCTGGATGAACAAGGCCGGGTTTCAGGCACAGGCGAGTACGACGCGTTCGGCCACGTCAATCGAGTCAGCGTGGACGTTGAAACGCCGCATCCCTATTCCACGTCGACGTCGGGGCCCTTCGGCACCGTCATGAAGCAACCCATCATCGAGGGCACCAGTCTTGAGCAGCGTGTCCTCTTCGACTCTTCGGATCTGTGGAGCGACTTCGATGACTGCACTGACGTATACAGCCAGAACCGAAACGACACCGTTTCCATTCGCGACGAAGCCACCAGTGCGGACCTGGCAGTGGCTATGCCCTGGTATCCAAGCCGGATGTTTACCTCCTGGTTCACACCAAGCGCCTCCGGAACCCGAGCCACCCTCAACAATACAGGGTTCAACAGATGTAGCTTGCAAGGAAGCGCTTGCGTTTGCACTGGCCCTCGCAATGCCGCCAAGAATGAACAGGGCGTTGTCATCTCTGCCTACGAGTACCGCCGATTCCAGACAGGCGCTTCGCCGTTCTGGACGCCGCTGCGCTTCCCTGGCCAGTATCATGACGCGGAGACAGACCTCTTCGAGAACTGGAACAGGTACTACGACCCAGCTGCGGGGCACTACCTTCAGCCCGAGAGCCTGCTGCAGAAGGCCAGAGTCGGGACCAGCCTCCCAAAACTCACCGACCTTTCTGCTTATCGTTATGCACAGTCGAATCCAACAAATTGGACTGATCCAGATGCCTTGTTCAAAGTGACTGGGAATAACTGCCCTGCGGATCTCAGCGAGGAACGGACTCAGGAGTGCGTGGCCCTCGCCGACAAGCTTGTCGAGGATCCTTGCATGAAAGCATGCATCATCGATCAATGCAATAATGTCGAAGTTCAATGCGATTCAAGCAATGCGGCCTGCGATGAAGACGCCGACGCCTGGGCAGCGGCTCCTGGACTGCGCACCAAAGGAGTTTTCTGCAAGGAGGTCCAAACGAGTAAGGGGCTCCGAAGTCCTTCAAGAAAACCGATCATCTGGTGTGAGCCCAAATTCAACAATAACAGATCCACACACAGTCAGCCAGATTGCTACATGAGAATCCTAGTGCACGAATTTGGCCATAACTGCGGAATGAGACACAACAACAACGGGGGACAATCAGACAGGAACAAAGGAATCCCTGGCGCCAGTGGAAATGGCATTGAGGGGTGTTTCTCCAAATAGCCCGAAGCCGGCAAAGCAGTTGGAACTGCCTCGAGAAACGCTAAGGGAACTCCACCCCAAGGAGTTGCTGCCCCCCCGACGTGGGCTTCTCACAAAAAAGCCCACGTCAGTTCTTGGGCGGCAGCGCGGCATTGCCGCTGCAACTGGCGCCTCCTCGCGGCTCGACTTAGAACAATGGTATTGCAGCGGCTCACTCCTTCGACATGTCACCCCAAAGCACACCAATAGCGCCCGAGGGTACTTTGGGCGTGAAACGCCCAGAACAGCCAGCATGAAACTCGTCATTCCCTTGATTTTTGTCCTCACTGGATGTGCACAGAGGTCCGGACTCAGACTCAACGAACATGGCCTCGGCCCCGCCGACGCTGATTTCATTGAACTGCTATTCAAGGACGTCAAATACGACGGCACCACCCTGGATGGCCAGATTGAGCTCCACGCCCTGGATGACGTAGAGATTCCGAATATCGTGAGCTGGAAGACGCTCAGTCTCGACAGGGCCTGGACTTGCGACACATTTGACGATGTTGATTTGTCGGCGGTGGATTACGCCGCGAATCCCGATAACTGGCAGGGAGTCTTGAGACTCAGGAAAGGGGATGTCTACGGCCGACACATGAAGTTCTATGTCTCCCCGCAGGCCCCTGACTGCATTCGCTTTGAAGTTCTCTATGCCCCGGATGGACAGTTTCGTGGTCATCACACGACGAAGGTCAAGGGAATGGCGAAGCGAGAGCCCCCTTCGCAGCCGCAGTCTCCATGATGGTGTCTGGCAATCATTTGAAGAAGCCCGGTTGGCTGGCACAAGGCCGGGCTTCTCGTTGTTTTCAATCTCAACCTTGTCTTTGGATGGGCCGGCGGGCGCAGAGCGCCTATGCGGCGGCCAGCTGCGCCATCCACACCAGGTCGTAGCCATCTCCGCAGCCCTGACGTGTCATTCTGCCTCTGACGCGTCAAATACAAACCTGACGCGTCAAGAAAATCTCGAATTGCCACTTCAGCGGCGAAATGGGCTTCCGTAGACTGCGGGCTCCCTCCAACAGGAGTTCGCATGCAGCTGCACCCATTCCGGAAGGCACCGGCTCACGGCACACGTCCCCGCTCCCTCGCGATGTTCGGAGCGCTCGCGATGCTGACATCCTGCGCGACGAACCGCCCGGTCCTCCCCGGGCCCGAGGTCGACGACACGACCCTCTTCGTCGGCAAGATCATCACCCTGGATGACAAGGGGACGATCGCCGAAGCCGTCACCGTGGACGGCAAGGGCCGAATCTTGAAGGTCGGCACCGAGAAGGAGCTGAGCGCGGGGCTCGGCGTGGGATCCAAGCGGGTCGAGCTGGAGGCGGGACAGGTCCTCCTGCCCGGATTCATCGATCCCCACCTGCACATCCTGCCGACGCTCATGCAGAGCGTGCTGGGCACCCACAACCTGGCGCCCTGCCTGCCTCCTCCCTACAACCTGTCCACGCCCGAGCAGTGCAAGAAGCACGAGGACCTGCTCAGCGCGCTGAGCTCCATGACCGTGGAGCCCACCACCCCGGAGACGGCCAAGATGTTCGTCCTCGGGATGAACCTGGACCCGTCGCGGCAGCAGTTCATCGCCGGCAAGTGTGGCGTGACGTCGACCGTCGGGTTCATGCAGCAGCCGAAGCTCTACCTCGATGCGTGTGTGCGCAAGGACCGGCCGGTCCTCATCCTCGACCAGTCAGGCCACCTCGCCTATGTGAACGAGAAGGCCTTCGAGATCGTCTGCAAGGGGCAGAAGCCCTGCCTCCCTCCGGACTCGGTGACACAGCACGGAGGACGGTGGGTCACCGATTCGAAGGGCCAGTACACCGGGTTGATCGAGGAGTCCGCCGGCTTCGCGCCCTTCCTGGAGGCCACGCAGCAGGGGATGCTGGTGCAGAAGGCCATCCCGAGCGGGGGCCTCCAGGACCTCCTCAAGGCCATCCAGGCCCTGCGTGAAGCCGGGCTCACGACCATCGCCGATGGCGGACTGTCCGACCGGTCGCAGCTCGAACTGGTCAAGCTCCTCGCCATGAACCCGACCTTCCCGCTGCGCGTCACGGGCGTCGTGACCAACCTCGCGGCCATGCCCGTCGTGAACAAGGACGGGGCTGTCACCGCTCCGGCGCTCAAGCCGAGCGGGCCCTCGTGCACGCCGAGCCCGACCAACGACTGCGCGCTGCCCAAGTGGCTGGGCGCTGGCGCCATCAAGCTCTGGGTGGACGGTTCGACGCAGGGCTGCACGGCGCTGCTCGGAACACCCTATGCCTACAGCTCGGACGGACACTGCCCCGACGCGAAGGAGGGCAAGGGCGACTTCAAGAGCGCGAAGGAGCTCGCGGATGCCATGCGCCCGCTCTGGCCCGACTCGGCCTGGCGGTTCCAGCTGCATGCCAATGGCAACCAGGCGAACCAGTGGGCCGTCGACGCGTTCTCCCAGCTCCAGTTGGAGCAGGCCAACACGCACCGGATGCTGCTCATCCACAACACCGTGGGCCAGGAGTCCGTCTCCCAGGCGATTGGGGAGCTGCGCAAGGGCACCCATGTCTCCGGGCAGCAGAAGGTGCCGGCGATGGACCTGCGGGTGACGCACCTCATCGGCCACGTGGCGTACTGGGGTGATGCCCTGGCGCAGATGCTCCAGAAGAATGGAGCGCACAAGGACATCGACATCGACCCGGTGGACTTCAACCGCCGCAATGGCATCCCATACTCCTTCCACAGCGACTCCATGGTGACGCCGGCGCGGCCGCTCTGGTTCGTCGAGCAGGCGGTCACGCGGCGCACGTGGGCCTATCCGGACTTCCAGAAGACCTATGTGCTCGGGCCCCAGCATGCGACGACCGTCGAGGAGGCCCTGCGCGCGGTCACCATCGAGCCGGCGCGCCAGCATGAGATTGACAGCTGGGTGGGCAGCATCGAGCCGGGCAAGGTGGCGGACTTCGTCGTCCTGGGCGCCAACCCGCTCGACCGTGACGCCTCCAAGGGCGGGGACCCGACGACCCTCAGCCAGATTCCGGTCGTCCGGACGTACCTGGGCGGCAAGGATCCCGCGAGCAGGAACTGAGTGAGTCCCTCAGCGCGTCGTCCGAATCGCGGGCGACGCGCTGTTTATCGGGTGACGCTCGAAGACTGCACGGAATCCGTCCGAATCCTCCGGGAACTTTCTGGATCGGGGCTTGTCCAAACGAATCGTGAGGATTGGACCAGCAATCGGGCATGGGCGTGCCAGACGGGAATGGAGCCATGGAGTGCGACTGAGACTCTGGCGCGCGCTGGCGACTCTCGTGATCGGCACTGCGTCAGGCTGCCGTGACCGGCAGTCTCCCTCCTGTCTCCGGCTCGCCGATGTATGCGCCGAGTTGTGTGCAGGGAAGCCGGAGCCGAAGTTGCCCGCTCACTGTCCGCATCCCGTCTGCCTCTGCAATCCTGATGCAGGTCTGTGAACGCCACACCCACGCAAACGGCGCCTGTGCCCCAACCAGCGCTGAGTTTCGTCACGTGCTGTCATTAAAGCCGCATGACCCGATGCCACCTGAGAACGGGTTGCCAGGGCACGCCGCAACGCCATCCCGGCCCATTCGAGCTCTTCCTGCGACAGGTCCATGCCCAGCAACTCGTGGCCCTGGTCGTGCTCGATGACAATGCCCCGACCCCGGGAGACGTTAGGATGGGCGTGCCCTTTGCCTTCGGGAGTCCGGTGAAACGTTCAAGCTGGGTGGCGCTCTGCGGCGGTGTGGTGCTGGGTTCGGTGCTCACCTGGGGCGTTCTTCATGCCCTCGAACGCGTCTACTGGGGGAGCCCTGTCCCGGTACGGCTGCGCTCCGACCGCGACCTGACCTGGCTCGTTTCCCAACCCCATGGCCACTGCTCGGGCGATCCCGCGGGGCGGCTCAACGCGGGCACACGGGGACTTCTCTGGTCTCATGGCTCGGTCAAGAGGTTCCGCGTTGAGTATTCCTGGGTGGAGCGACCGGGAGTGCCACCGGATCTGGAACTCCTGACGGACGACAACAGATTCAATGCCATCTGTACCGAAGCGCCCCCTGCAACAGGAGTCCAACCATGAGCACCGTTCGACCTGCCCTGACACGAAAAGCTTTGTGCTGGCTGCTCCTCGCGCTGATGGGCGCCGGATGCGCGTCCACCGGGCATGGCGCCATGGCATCCCCTGCGGACATGCAAGAGGCCCCGCTCCTCTCCTCCTGGCCCGCGAGCCTCTGGTCCACGAAGTACAGCTTGTTCGACCAGACTCCTGACATCGCCATCCATGCATCAGGGGAGGTCATCTTCAAACAGCGGGCAGGTTGGGAGTCGCAGCCGCGCTTCTATCGCATCCTCCTGACACAGGAACAGCAAGCCGGCCTCAAGCAGCGGCTCAAGGCGCTTGAGTCCTTGAAGGGCTATTCCAACCCCGCCCACATCGTCTGCACTCCCGGCAAGGTCATCCGGTGGCAAAATGAGCGGGGAGTTCTTCAAGCGGTGGCGGTGGAGGGGCCCCTTGATTCGGCACACGCAGCGAACGTCAGGGCAAAGACTCCTCCTGAATTCCTGTCAGTCTATGACGAGATTATCAGACTCAAGGCGGAGAACGCCGTCCCCTACGAGCCTGAAAGCATCCGCGTGAGTTTCGTCCCAATACGCGAAGGCGTTGAGTATCCGATTCCCTGGGCCCCATCATGGGCCCCGCCGGTCCCAGAGTCCGCGGAGTTCGCGGACAAAGGATACCTGCGCGCGGACGTCTCGGGTCTTCGTTTCGAGGATCTCTACAACTGGATCGAGTCCCGTGTCGGCGAAAACGAGTACGTCACCTTCCAGGGCAAGGGCTATTACACTTTCATCGAGGATGTCGTTCCAGACCGTCAGGCAATGCGAACAACATTGCCGCCCGAAGGTTGCTCGCCTCGGTGATGGCGCGAAGCCAGCTCAGCGTTGGCTTTCACCGAGAGTGAGGCAGACTGCGATGCCCCCGTCACAGGAGAAAGCCCCCGTGCCGCAGTCGAAGCATGACGCAGTGAAGCCGCTCCGAATGCGCCTGATTCCAGGACTGCTCGTCCTGGCTCTCGTCGGATGCTCCAGTGAGAAGGAGCAGACCGACCCGGACGAGCAGGAACAGCCTCAGCAGGAGCAAGGCACCTGGACGCCCCTCCCCTCGGGCGGGCCTCTTGCCGCGCGGAGCCAGGTGGCGAGTGTCTTTGATGGCCAGAACGTCCTGCTCTGGGGCGGACGGGGCGGCTGCACCGCTGACGGATTCTGCGGCGACGGGGCCCGCTTCAATGTGGCGGCGAAGACGTGGACGCCCATGTCGACCCAGGGCGCGCTCTCCGCACGCTCGCTGCATACGGCGGTGTGGACCGGCGAGCGGATGATGGTCTGGGGCGGGCTTGGCTGCGGTGGCCCCGATGTTCCCTGTGGCGACGGCGCGACCTATGACCCCGCGAGCGACGCCTGGAGCCCCCCCATCAAGTCCGATTACGCGCCCGCTCCGCGCTGGGGACACACAGCCCTCTGGACCGGCACGCAGATGCTGGTGTGGGGCGGCAAGGATGCCCGAGCGCCGCGTGTGTTCAGGGATGGGGCCATCTACCACGCGAAGGAAGACCTCTGGACGACCATGAACTTCGTCAAAGCCCCTCCGAACCGCTATGCGCACTCCGCGGTGTGGATCGACGGCGTGATGTACGTCTGGGGCGGAAACGGTGGCAGCCTCTTCGACGTGGCCATGGCGGACGGCTCGATGTACGGCCCTCACGGGGACGGCTGGCTGGCGATGCCACCCGAAGAAGGGAGCCCCAAGGCCCGCTGGTCTCACACGGCGGTGTGGACCGGGTCGAGCATGATCATCTGGGGCGGGACCGGCTGTGGCGACGACCCCCAGCAGGATCCGCCGATCTACTGCGACAAGGGCGCCGCGTTCGATCCGGTGTACCGGGTGTGGTCAGCCATCTCCACCAAGGGCGCGCCCTCGCCGCGCATCGGGCACACCGCGGTGTGGACCGGTTCGAAGATGGTCATCTGGGGTGGCACCTCGCCGACCTGCGGCTCCGGCGGCGGCGTCTGCTCGGACGGCGCGGCCTACGACCCGGCCACGGACACGTGGGCACCGCTGCGCACCGAAGGCGCACCTTCCGCGCGAACCGGACACGTGAGCGTGTGGACGGGCAACGCCCTCTTCATCTGGGGAGGCATGGGGGCCAGCGGCTCGGATGCTCCCCTTTCGGATGGCGCCTTGTGGGTGCCGTGAGTGCGCGCTGAAGTATGATGTATCAGCAGGAGCCGGACTCGAGAGACCCGACATGCCCAGGTTGAGCCTTGTATCGGATCGGGATCGCCTTTTCCCGGTACAGGCGTTCTTCAACGCCATCAACGCTTCCGAATTCGTCGATACCTACCGGAACCTGCTGAACGGAATCGGCTATGGCTTTGAAGGAATTCTCTCATGCGAGTTCCCAGGAAGCCTTGACCCGTGGGAGGAACGGTTCGACGGGGTCCGGTTCTCCATTTACGAGGAGGAGGTCATCGTTGATTACAGCGTGTTCGTCCGGTTCGCATTGACCTGGGCGCAGGCCCACGTCAAGGCTTGGCCGGAAGACAAGGCTGAGCTCGAAGCGATCCTGAAGGACCTCCCAGGTTACTTGGGCCTCTAAGTGCGTACTGATGTTTGGTGCGGGCCGCAGGAAGACCGCACCCTCGGCTCACACCTTCACGGTCTTCACCAATGGCAGCTCACGCACGCGCGTCCCCGTGAGCGCGAACACGGCGTTGGCCAGGGCGGGGGCCACGGGGGGCACTCCGGGCTCGCCAATGCCTCCGGGGCGGCCGTCGCTGGGGATGATGTCCACGTGGATGCGCTTCGGCGTCTCCGCGATGCGCGCCAGGCGGTAGTCGCGGAAGTTGCTCTCCACCACGGCGCCGTCCTTCATCGTGATGGCGCCGTAGAGCCCCAGGCTCAGGCCGAACACCACCGCGCCCTCCATCTGCGCCCGCACGCGCTCCATGTTCACGATGGTGCCCGCATCCGCGACGATCCACGCCTCGTCCACGCGGATGCGCTCGTCCGCGCCCTTCACCACCGACACCACCACCGCCACGTACGTCAGGAAGCTGCGGTGCGCCGCCAGCCCCAGCGCCCTTCCCTCCCGCTTGCGCTCGTCCCAGCGAGACAGGCCCGTCACCCTTTCAATCACCCTGCGCAGCCGCGCCGTGTCCACCGGGTGCTCTTCCAGGGACTGGCCGTAGTTCGGCACCTTCGCCACGCCCAGGTCCTTGGGCGTCACGATGCGCGACGGCCCCAGCACCTCCAGCAACGTGTCCCGTGGATCCGTGCCGCGCTCGTGCGCCAGCTCGTCGATGAAACTCTGCACCGCGAACGCGTGGTAGATGTTCGCCACGGACCGCAGCCAGCCGATGCGCGTGTGCGCTCGCGCTTCGCAGTTCTCCATCCGGATGTCCGGGATGGCCAACGGCAGATCCACGATGCCCTGCCCCATCTCTCCGTCACCCGCGAACGTCGCGTCGGAGAACGTGGACCCGATGGGCGGGAACGCGATGCGCTGGTGCCACGCCACCACCTTGCCGCTCGCGTCCAGGCCCGCCTCCAGCCGCTGCGCGCTCGTGGAGTGGTAGTAGTCGTGGCGCACGTCGTCCTCGCGCGTCCACTGCAGGCGCACCGGCGCGCCCACCGCCTTCGCCACCAGCGCCGCCTCCACCACGTAGTCCGGCTTCGACTTGCGGCCGAACCCGCCACCCAACAGCGTCACGTGGATGGTCACCTTCGACGGGTCGATGCCCAGCGCCTTCGCCACCTCGCTGCGCGCGGCCTGCGGGTTCTGCGTCGTGGCCCACACCTCGCAGGTGCCGTTCTCCACCTTCGCCAGCGCCGCGGGCGGCTCCATGGGCGCGTGCGCCAGGTGCGGCGTGTTGTACGTGGCCTGCACCCGCTTCGCCGCCTTCGCCAGCGCTCCTTGCGCGTCGCCGACGTTGCGCACCACCTTGCCCGGCTTGCCAATCACCTCCAGCAGCTGCTCGCGGTACGCCTCCGAGTCGTAGACGGCGTTGTCGCCGCCCTCCCACGTCACGTCCAGCGCCGCGCGGCCCTTCATCGCCGCCCAGGTGTTGTCCGCCACCACCGCCAGGCCTCCCAGCGGCTGGAACAGGAAGGGCTTCGTCGCCGCCGGCAACTCCACCACCTGCCGCACGCCCGGCACCGCCAGCGTCTTCGTCGCGTCGTAGCGGGCCACCTTGCCTCCCGCCACGGGCGGACGCGCGATGACCGCCGTGCGCATCCCCGGCAACACGACGTCCGCGCCGAACACCGCCCGGCCCGTCACGATGTCCGGCCCGTCCAAGAGCGGCAGCTCCTTGCCCAGGTGCTTGAGCTCGCTGCGCGGACGGAGCGTCACCGCGTCCTTCTTGGGGACCTTCAGCTTCGCCGCGTCACCGGCCAGCTCTCCGAACTTCAGCGTCCGCTGCGAGCCCTTGTGGAAGACGGCGTGGTCGCGCGCCTCGCACTCCGTGGGCGCCACCTTCCAGCGCTTCGCCGCCACCGCCACCAGCATCGTGCGCGCCGTCGCGCCCGCGTAGCGCAGGTCGTCGAAGATCTTCCGCACGCTGCTGGAGCCGTCCGTGTTCTGGTCTCCGTAGGCCTCGTCGCCGTCGCCCTGGACCACCTTCACGTGGGCCATGTCCGCGCCCAGCTCGTCCGCGATGAGCACCGGCAGCGAGCTGCGCACGCCCTGCCCCATCTCCGAGCGATGGCAGACGATGGTCACCACGCCGTCCGGCGCCACGTGCACGAAGACGTTGGCCCGGAGACCCCCCGTGGGCACTTCCGGCAGCGACGTGGGCATGGGCGCGGCGTGGGCCCTCGCGGGCAGGAACACCTCCAGCCCCAGGCCCGCGGCCACGAGTCCCATTCCTTCCAGCACGGAGCGGCGCGACAGACGGATGCGAGTGTCTTGCATGATGGCGGCCCTCACTCCGTCGGCAGTCCCGCCGCCTTCTTCACGGCGGTGCGGATGCGCGTGTACGTTCCGCAGCGGCAGAGGTTGCCCGCCAGCGATTGATCGATCTCCGCGTCGGTGGGCTTCGGCTTCTTCGCCAGCAGCGCCGCCGCCGTCATGATCTGCCCCGCCTGACAGAAGCCACACTGAGGCACCGCCAGCTCCACCCATGCCTTCTGCAACGGATGCGAGCCGTCCGGAGACAGGCCCTCGATGGTCATCACCTCGCGGCCGTCCGCGCGGCGCACCGGCGTCACGCACGAGCGCACCGCCGCGCCGTCGATGTGCACCACGCACGCGCCGCAGAGCGCCTGGCCGCAGCCGTACTTCGTGCCCGTCAACGTCAGCACGTCGCGCAGCGCCCAGAGCAACGGCATCTCCGGATCCACGTCCAGCACGTGCTCGGTCCCATTCACTCGCAGACGGATGCTCACGGTCGGCTCTCCTCGCGCGGGCACTCCGCGCCATCCTTCACCCACGCGGCCACCAGGGCCCCGAACTCCGCCTGCGTTCCCGGCGCCGGAACCCGATCCGCCCCGGGCTTCCAGCCCCAGCCCACCAGCTCGTCATGCGCCGAGTGCTCAATCAATTCCGCCAGGCTCTTTCCGCCGTTGCGCGCCGGGTCCTTCAACTGTTCGCACAGCGCGTGCGGCGTGCGCCCCTCCCACGCCATCACCTTGGGCGCCACGTGCCACTTGGGCGCGCCGGGGATCCGCGCCAGCTGCGCGTTGCGGTCCTGGTGGCAGGAAGTGCACTCCAGGCCGGGCACCCCCTGGTCCTCAGGGCCCCGGACCACCGGCGGGTCGTGCACCTTGCCCTCTTCACCTTGCAGCGGACTGTCGCCCGCGGGGTGGCAGTTGACGCAGCGGGGATGCAGCATGACCCGGCTCGCCTCCAGGAACAGCGCTTGCGAGCGCTCCTTCTTGTCGCCAATGCCCGCGAAGGCCTCCGGCGGCCGGAGTGCTTGCGGATTCGCGGGCGGCGGCACCACGGCCGGATGCGCCGCGCGGCCTCCGCATCCCACGCTGATCAGGAGCGACAGCGACAGCCCCGCCGCCCCCGCGCCCAGCACGGCTCCCAGTGCCTTCGAGCGAAGATTCATCGTGCCCCGTCCATCCCTTCGGCCAGAGGTCGTCCGGCCTCACACGCAGCGTCGCGAGGCCGGACGGGCCATGCTGCCCCGGTCCCGCCCTCCGCGAGCCTGTCAAAATGCCGCATGGCCTGTGAAGGTTTTCTTCAGAACGGGGCCAACCCTGGGAGTGGGCGGTGACCTCACGCACCGTGAGGGACGGCGGCCTTCGTGAAGGATTCGTGCCTGGGTGACACGGGCCGCGGGCGGGATTGACGGAATGTCTTTCGGGGCCGCTGGGGGATCCGCGCAAGTGCGCGGAATCGCGTGCGCGGGGTGTTGGAACGCCATGTGTATTGGGAAGCACGCAAGGAGATAGCCCGCCATGCGCCAGAACCCCGCGTCGTCCGTGTTCTCCCTCACCCGCCTCTTCGTCGAACAGTGTTCCCGGTGGAGGCTGCGCGAGGAGGTCATCGCGTTCATCCTCGAGTTCGGTACTCCCGCCCGGGCGTGTGGTGCCACCCACCTCACCGTGCACGAGCGAGACCTGCCGGTCGCGCTGCGTGACTCGTCATTGGCGCGGCAGGCCCGCGGGTGGATCCTCATCCTCAATGACGAGGACCGGCTCCTCACCTGCTACCGCCGCCAGGACGCCTCGCGCTTCCTGCGGCAGAAGTCCAAGCGCCGTCCCGCGGGCGTGACCCGGGGCCGCGACGACTTCCTGCGCGGCCTCCAGTTCGCTCCGGCCTGAATCAGTCGAGCCCCGTCTTGCCCACCGCCCAGTAGGCCTTCACCTTCGGCGTGGCGCGTTCGCCGTCGCCGCGCAGCCGCGAGCGCAAGGCCTGGATGGACTGCGCCCGGCCCGTCATCACCAGCGTCGCGCCGGGTTTCGCGCGCAGGACTTCGCGCAGCCGTTCGTGGACTTGCGCCAGGTGCGCGTCGCCTGCCGTGCGCTCCACGTCCTGGCCCTCGAAGCCCAGCTCGCGCAGCGCGGGCGCGCAGTCCTCGCGGCGTGTCACCTCGAAGATGGGGGTGACGTCGCGCTTCGCTCCGGTGCGGAACGCGTGCGCCACCGCGAAGGACGTCTCGTCACCGAAGAGCACCACCGGCGCATCGCCGGACTCCAGCACCACCGAGCGCCGGGGCCCGAAGAACTGCACCGTGTCCCCGGTGCGCACGTCGCGGCCCCACTTCGCTCCCGGGCTGTCGCCGTGCAGGTACACCAGGAAGGCCGTGGCCCCTCGCGCTTCGTCCCACGACAGCGGCGTGTACGTGCGCATGCCCAGCCCTGGCAGGAACACCTGCACCTTGTCGCCGGGGGCCCAGCCCTGCCCCCTCAGCGCGGGCCCCTCGAAGTCAATCTGTCTGAACGCGTGTGACAGCTCGCGCACCTGGGTGACCTTCGCCTCGGTGAAGATGAAGCGGCCCAGCATGCTGCCCAGCATGGCCTTGGCGTTTGCCATTGAGACCTCCGTGCAGGCGTTCATACGCCTCCTGCCCGTGCACGGCTCGTGAAGTTGCGTGAAGGCGTCCTCACCTTTCGGCAGAGAACCCCCACGAAAGGAACCGGACATGAGCCCCTGGCACACCCGGGTGCGCTGGCTTCGGACCGGCGCCACCACCGCGATTGCCATCCTGGCAACCAGCAGCTGCGCGATGGGTCCGGAGGAATTCGGGCCGCAGGTGACGTCGAGCTCGACGCCCCTGGACAACCCCATGTCCCAGTTCCGATCGGATCTGGCGCCTTACGGATCGTGGATTGACCTGCCGGACGTCGGCTGGGTCTGGCGGCCGGATCCGAACGTCGTGGGAACGGACTTCGTCCCGTATTCCACCGGCGGCCGGTGGGTCTCCAGCGATTGGGGCTGGACCTTCGAGAGCGATTGGGATTGGGGCTGGGCCCCCTTCCACTACGGGCGGTGGTTCGTCACGCCGTCGGCGGGCTGGGTGTGGTGGCCGGACAGTGAGTGGGCCCCTGCCTGGGTGGACTGGCGATGGGGGGATGGCTTCATTGGCTGGCAGCCCCTCGCGCCGCCGGGCATCAGTATCGGGGTTGGGGTCGGGGTCGGGGTCGGGCTCGGCTGGACGTTCGTGGGTACGAACGACTTCGTGCGGCCCGACGCCTGGCGGCACCGGCTGCCTCCCGCACGGGTCCCGGAGCTGCTGCGTCAGACACAGCCCGTGGGCGAGCACGTGGCGGCACACCAGGGGCACTGGAACCGGGGGCCGGAGCCCAGGGAGGTCGCCCGGGTCACCGGACAGGCGGTTCCGCTCGCGAAGCCGATGACGCCTCCCACGGGGCATCCGCCGCGCGCTCGCACTGGGACCAGCGTGGCCCCGTCACGGCCCGCGCCGGCAGTGCCCCGCCATGCGGTTCCCGCGACACCGGTTACGCCGCATGAAGTGGCCCCGCCTCCGCGTTCCGAGGTCCCCTCCGCGCCGCATGAGCCCGTGGTGCCGGAGCACGCCGCGCCCCATGAGCCCGTGGCGCCCCATGAGCCCGTGGCGCCCCATGAGCCTGCCGCTCCTCATGCGCCCGTGGCGCCCCATGAGCCTGCCGCTCCTCATGCGCCCGCTGAGCCGCATGAGCCGGCTCCGCATGCGCCGGCTCCCTCCCATCCATCGAGTGGACACTCCGGAGGTTCCCAGCACCGCTGATGACAGGGGCAGTGGCAGGTGCTGATTCATCCAGGAAACAAGCGCGCGCCCTGGCGCCTACGCGGGCTGAAGGAAGCGCCCATCCACCAGATGGTCGATGACCTCGCGAGCGGAGTGCGGATCCAGCCTCTCCTTGGTGCCCAACTGGGTCACCGCGCTGGAGACGGTAGTGGGCTTTTCGAAGGCGGCCAGGGCGGCGAGGAGGATGGCGCCGTCATCCCCTTGCGTCAGCGTGGGGTCGGTGAACCTTCGCGGGTTGACGGACGGCGCGCAGCTCAACGTGATTCCGTCCACCGAGCGCAGGACCGTCACCGGCTCCTTCGCCATCTTCGCGGGCGCCCGGTGGCTGCCCAGCCAGTCCCCCAGAGTGAAGCGCTCCGCCGAGGACGCAGTGTTCTTGAGCCGCGTGCGCCCGCTGAGGTCGACGTGCTTCCTCGCGTCCCGGTGCTTCCAGGCCAGCGCGTCCACCCGGTCCGAGGTGCGCTGCACCGCCGCCTCCAGCTCCTTGTCGTTGAAGCGGATCATCGGCACGGACACGTCGCCGGGCTCGCGCCGCTCGAAGTAGCCGAGGAACTCCGCGAACGTCTTCGCCTCCGTCACCATGTCGAAGCGCGCGGGGTGCTCCGTGACGAGCGCCCCGGGCTGCGCCTCCAGCCGCTGGTAGCCCACCACGCAGTCCAGGCCGATGATGCGCTCCACCAGCCGCAGCTCCTCCGCCAGCCGCTCCCGGCTCGTGAACGGCAGGCCCCCGATGCCGGAGATTTCAATCTCCACGTTCGGATGGCGGCGGACGGACTCGATGACCTCCAGCAGCTCGCGGTCCTTCGCGCAGGGCTTGAGCAGGCCCTTGGACATCTGCTCCAGCCGCTGCTGTTCGGAGAAGCAGCCGATGTCGATGACCATGTAGATGCGCTGGAAGGTCTCCGCCAGTGCCTCGACCAACTCCACGCGCGGTACGCCCCAGAGGAAGTACGTGCAGCAGTGGCGTGACAGGTCCACGCCCGCCCAGGTGCTCCCCAGGAACTCCGCCGTGCTTCCCGCGAAGTCGTAGCGCATCTGCCAGGTCCGGCTGGCGATCTCCTGATGGTCGCGGCGCACGTTCTCCTCGGCGCGCAGGAACGGCTTCGCGCGCCCGAAGTCCGCCTTCTGGTTGCCTCGCGCCCCGCCGCAATAGAGGCAGTTCTCGCCGCAGCCCTTCCCAGGCGCGACCCAGCCGGAGAAGGAGTGCGCGTCCATCTGGCTGAGGAAGATCTCGTTGAAGTGCGAGTAGTAGACGTCCTGCGTGTTGGTGGCGCGCTGCACGTACGCCAGCGGCAACCGGCGGGGACGGCCGTCCGGCGTCCGCGTCACGACGTTGGGCGGGGCTTCCTCTCCGTTGCAGAGCGCCAGCAGGGGGACTTCCCCATCGCCCAGGATGACGTGGTCGATGCAGTCGTAGCCGCTCAATTCCTTCCACCAGTACGACGCGGAGTTGCCTCCCACGACGATGCGGATGGACGGGTCGATCTTCCGGATGGTCCGGGCGATGAGCAGCGCGCGGTCCACGTGGTGGAACCACTTGAGGCTGATGCCGATGAGCTTCGGGCGAACGCGGGCGATGAGGCGCTCGAAGGACTGCGTCACATCCCCCGCGCTCTCGTCCCCGTCCCACAGGCGTACGAAGGCTTCAATCCCGCCGCGCCGCAGGTAGCTCGCCAGGTAGAGGATGCCGCACGTGGCTTCGCCCGTTCCGGCACCGACGAGGAGGACTGGCGAGAGGGCACGACCACTGCTCATGGGACGACCACCGGACTGGGAGGGAGACGAAGGCCAGCGTATAGGCGAATCCGGGCAGGCCCCGCGTGGATTCGTCGCCTCCCCTCCCTCCGGGCCGCCGGCCTGCTCCCTGGACGGCCCCCCTCCGCAGTAGGGTCCGCGCCTCGTGACAGCCCTGAGAACCGCCCGCTCGTGGCGCAGCCTTGCCCCCTTCCTCGCGGCTTTCAGCCTGGGATGTGTCTCCATCGCGATGGACACCGAGACGGATTGCATTCAGCGACACCCAGGACTCCCAGAAGCATGCGGACTCACCGCCGCCGAAGCTTCGGTCATCATGGCCGCGGGTGTCGGCGCCACCGGCACACACGCCAGCTCCGAGGCGGACGATTACGTGGATGATCCACGCCTGCCCACGTGGAAGAACAGGTGCTTGCGAAACTGGAACGCCTGCGTAGACGGTAGATTCGCGGGTCCCTGCACTGACTGTCTGCGCAGGTGCGAAGGGCAACACGATTGGCCCCTTGATATGTGCCGCCCATCCAAGCCGAAACGATGAGAACCGAATGAGCACACCCGACTGGAGCCCGTTCCGCGACCTTGCACGGCGCGTCCTTCGCGAGGGAGCGCCACTGACACTGAGTGACGACGTGCGCACCCTCTTGCTGCGCATCGCGGAGGAAGTCTCCATCTCGAATGCAGAGACTGCCTTGAGCACCAGGACCGAGGCGCTGGCCTTGGTGCGCGAGGCCGAGCGACGCATCGCAGAGGGATCGAACCGCCTGACAGACGCACTGCACGGGATGTGGAGGTTCCAGCGGCAGGGGGACTTCGACAGCGCGCGCCAGCAGATGCGCGACGTACTTGCTGTCGAAGTCGTCCCCTACTACCGCGAGCTCGCCTTGGAGCAGCTATCCGGCATGTCTGACGATCCATGACGGCCAGGGTGCGGCGCCAATGTAGCGCTGTCACTCCAGCAGTTCGGCCAGGTTCGCGGAGCGCAGCACGGCCTGGAGCTCCGCGTCCTGTTTCTCCTCCATCAAGTACTCGTTCAGGAGCAGGAAGAGCGGGGAGGCGAGGCCCCGGATCTCCGCGCTGAGCTGCGCCACCGCCTGGGACACACCCTGGGCGCAGTCGGGCGAGCGCTGCCGTTCCGCCTCGCGGTAACCCATGGCCTCGAAGGCCCCGTTTCATCATGGGCGGTCGTTGAGCCGGCCCGAGCCTGCCGTCTCACGACCGCGAACACCACTCGTATCCGGCGCCGACGGCTTTCGTCCCCGCCTGCGCCGCCGCTTCTTCGAGGCAGCACCCTGAGGCTGTCCACCCAACGCCCGCAGCACCTGCGCGCGGACGCCGCCCTCCAATCGCAGTTGTTGCATGAGCGCCTGCACCTGCTTCGCGCCCTGCGGGTTCCGCAATCCCTCGCCCAGCCGCTCCACGATGTCGATGCGCAGCGCCACCGGTCCGATGACCTCGTAGCCGAAGGCCCGCGCGCTCCGGCCGGCCAGCGACGAGACATTCAGCGCCGGCTCCTGGGGAATGCCCTGCGGACACGGCGCCTGCTGGAACAGCGCCGTCAACATGGCCCGCCGCTCCAGCGCCTGGGGCGACAGGGCCTGGGTGACATAGAGGAACCGCTGGCCCTCGTGGACGCCCTGCGTCTTCAGCCGCTCCCGCGACTCCTCGTCCAGGAGCCGCCACTGCTCGCGCGCCTCGCCCTGGGAGATGACACCCAGCCCTTCCGCCAGCCGGTAGGCCACGCCCCGCATCGCCGGTGCGCGACCCTCGCCCGTGAAGGACTCCGCGGGAAAGCCTCCCATGGCCTCCGTGACCAGGTCCCTCGCCAGCGCCACCAGCCGGCGCTCCAATCGCTGACGCGCGCCTCCTGTCCACACCTCCGGCTCCGCCAACGCCAGCTGCGGCGAGCGCCGGTCGCGCCCCCGCACCAGCCGGGCCAACGGCTGCGCCTCGAAGGAGATTCGCCCCGTCGCGTCCACCTCAAAGGCGTCGTGCGTCGCGTCCACCACGCGCTGGACGAACTGCTCCTCCGTCATCAACGCGCCTTCCGCGCCCGGCACCTCCGTCAACAGGAGCCCCAGCTTCGCGAATGGATTGTCCGAGGCACCGGCCTGCAACTGCGCGCTGGCCCTCACGAAGCGGCGCGCGCTCCTCCTCGCGGCCCGCTGCACGAAGCGCTCCACCAGCCGCTCGTGCAGGGCGTCTCCCAGCGCGTCCTCGATGAGACGCGTGCGCTCCTGCCAGTCCTCCGCGTCGTTCAGCCAACCCGGACGATGGCTGATGTACGTCCAGATGCGGATGGCCGCGAGCCGGTCCATCAGCGTGTGGATGTCCCCGGAGGCATCGTCCAGCGGCGACACCTGCCGGCCCAGCCACGTCGGATCCAGCTTCCCGTCCCCGGCCGTCAGCTGGAGGAACGTCTCGCGAAGCAGCGCGACGTGCTGCCCGAAGAGCCCCTTGCGAAAATCCGGGATCTGGCAGACCTGCCACAGCAGCTCCACGGAGGCCTTGTCGGTGGTGAGCTCGCGGATGGCCGGCACCCCGGACAAGCCCTTGAGCGCGTCGAAGTCGTCCGCGCGCTCCACCCGGACGAAGGCGCTGTCGCGCGGCGCTCGCGACAATGAATCCAGCAGCGCTTCCGGGCTTGCGAAGTCGAGCGAGGAATTGCGCCAGACAAGGCTGCGCACTGCTGGGAAGCGGTGGGTTTCGATGGCGGAGACGATGCGCGGCGGCAGCTCCGGCAGCGTGTTCAGCGCGCCGAAGCTCCCGTCGTTGAGGTGGCGCCCCGCGCGACCGGCGATCTGCGCCAGCTCGTCCGGATACAGGTCGCGCTGTTCGGCGCCGTCGTACTTGGAGAGCGTCGCGAAGGCCACGTGGTTGAGGTCCAGGTTCAACCCCATGCCAATGGCATCCGTGGCCACGAGATACTGGACCTCGCCGGATTGATACATGGCCACCTGCGCGTTGCGCGTACGCGGTGACAGCGCGCCCAGCACCACCGCCACCCCGCCCCGCAGACGACGCAGCGCTTCGGCCAGCTCATAGACGCGGTCCGCGGAGAACGCGACCACCGCCGAGCGCGGCGGCAGGCTCTTCAGCGAGCGGCGCCCGGCATAGCGCAGCTGCGACAGGCGCATGGCGCGCTTCGTGGTCGCATGGGGAATCAGCGCCTGCACCATGGGCCGCATGGTGTCCGCGCCCAGGAACCAGGTCTCCTTGCGGCCGCGCGCGTGCAGCAGTCGATCCGTGAAGACGTGCCCACGCTCCCGGTGCGCGGCGAGCTGGATTTCATCCACCGCGAGGAAGTCCACCTCCCGGTCGGTCGGCATCGCCTCCACGGTGCAGATCCAATAGTCGGGCCGGGGCGGGACGCGCTTCTCCTCGCCCGTCATCAGCGCGACCCGGCCCTCGCCCACCTTCGCGGTCACCCGGTCGTAGACCTCACGGGCAAGCAGGCGAAGCGGCAACCCGATGATGCCGGAGTCGTGCTCGAGCATCCGTTCGATGGCGCGAAAGGTCTTCCCGGTGTTCGTGGGCCCCAGCTCCGCCACGACGACGGACGGCCGGCTGGATGGGCTCGAGCTCATTGGCGAAGACTAACCCCGAACCCCCTCCTCCGCCCTGGAGGCCGCAAGGGATGTTCGCGGACAACGTCCCTGCCCGCGCCCTGCGTGGAAGCAGGCGTCAGCGAAAGGCCCTTGCCAGATACAACGGGCCCCGGGGCGGGACGGACAGGCGCGGCGCTCCCGGCACGCGGGGGCAGATGGGATGGACGGCGCCGCCCGGGCCCCCCAGCTTCCGGACACGCAGCCGCCCGGGGGCAATGCCATGGCCGACACGCATTCGCAGCCGTCCGAGACCGACCCGGGGGAGCTGGGGGTCCGCATCACGCTGCTCAACGCCGCGCTGGCGACCAAGGTCGTCTGCGTGCGGCGCTACACGCGCCACGCCCTGCTGGCGGGAGGCGCGTGTCACGAGGCGATGAAGGCCGCTTTCGGCCTGCACGCTCGCGATGAACAGGACCACGCGCTCAGGCTCGTCGAGCGCATCCAACAGCTGGGCGGCCGGCCGGATTTCAACCTTGGAGGGCTTATGTCCAGCGGTGACACCCAGGACAACGAAGGGCGCACGCTGGTGGAGCTGCTGCGCGAGAACCTGGAGGCGGAGCGCGTCGCCATCGCGTCGTACCGCGACCTCATCCCCTACTTCGCGGAACGCGATCCCACCACGCGGCGGCTGCTGGAGGAGCTCCTCGACGAAGAGGAGGCCCACGCCAACGCCCTGCACGCGCTGCTGAAGCCTTGAGACCCCGGCCCGGTGGGTTCCTCGGGCGGGTCCCGAACGGACCCGCCGGGCCGAGGATCCTCAGGCGCCCGGTGCCACCTGCACGTCGCGGTAGCGCACCATCCGCTTCAGCGACGGATCCCACAGGTTCAGCCGCAGGCACCCCACGATGTCCTTCAGCGTGAGCGTGGTGACGTGCGGCCCCTGGAGCTCCGGGATGGACGCCATCGCCTCCGGCAGCCGGTAGAACGGGATGCGCGGGTTGAGGTGGTGGACGTGGTGGTAGCCGATGTTGCCCGTGAACCACTCCATCACCGGCCCGAAGCGCATGTAGCTGCTGGCCTCCAGCGCCGCGTCCGCGTGGCTCCACGACGCCTCCGGCAGGATGGCCACGTCGTCGAAGTTGTGCTGCGCGTAGAACAGGTACGTGCCCAGCGCGTACGCGGCGAACAGCGGCCCCAGGAAGGCCGTGAGATAGACGCCCAGGCCAAAGCCATGCCAGACGGCCGCGGACAGGGCCACGTGCACGCCCAGCGCCAGCCCGGACGTCCAGTAGCGCTTCGGGTTCTTCACGAACGGCTGGAGGCACAGGCTGTAGAGGAACGCGGTGAAGTAGCCGAACAGCTGCGTCACCGGGTGGCGCTCCACCACGTAGCCCAGGCGCTGTGCGCCGGTGGCCTTGCGCCATTGATCCGTGGTCCAGGTGGCGAAGGTGCCCGCCGAGTCCGCCGCGATGCGGGCGGTGTTGGCGTGGTGATGGTTGTGCGTCTCATTCCAGATGCGCGCCGGGGTGAGCGTGAGCAGCCCCTGCACCTGGAAGAGCGCCTTGGCCCACCGGGACTTCGGCAGGAGCGCCCCGTGCATCGCGTCGTGGAAGAGGATGAAGCAGCGGATGAGCACCAGCGCTTCAATGAGGCCGCCCACGATGCGCAGGGGCCACCAGGGCGCGGCCACCGCCAGCACCACCGCGCCCACGAGCGCGGCGTAGGTGGAGCCGAGCGCCCAGAGGGAGCGCGCGGTGTCCTGGGCCGCGTAGGGACGCGTGCGGGCAATGAGGTCCTTGCTCGATGGCGACGCGGTTCGTTCCATGGGGACAGGGCTCCGGCGGTGCCCGCCCGGCGACACACCGGGACGGATGACCGCGAGCGTTGTCCCATCCCCATGTCACGGCCGGGTCAGCGCTTCTTACGCCAGGCGCGAAGCTCCGCCTTCTTCTGCTTGCCCACCTCGTCCAGCCGGGCCTGCCAGGTTTCACGGTAGGGGCGCAGGGCCTCCGCCACGGCGCGGGCCACCACCAGGTTGCGGTACCACTTGGCGTCCGAGGGCACCAGGTGCCAGGGCGCCTGCTCGGTGGACGTGAGGGCGAAGACATCCTCGTAGGCGCGCGTGTAGTCCGCCCAGTGCTTGCGGTCCTCCCAGTCGCCCGCGGCGATCTTCCACGCCTTGCGCGGCTCCTCCTCGCGCGCCAGCAGCCGCTGCTCCTGCTCCTCCTGGCTGATGTGGAGGAAGAACTTGAGGATGAGGGTGCCGTGCTCCCAGAGGAGGGTCTCGAAGTCGCGGATGTGCTGGTAGCGCGACTTCCAGAGCGCCTTGGGCACCAGGTTGTTCACCCGCGCCACGAGCACGTCCTCGTAGTGGGAGCGGTTGAAGATGGAGAACTCGCCCAGGCGCGGGGTCTTGCAGTGCACGCGCCAGAGGAAGTCGTGCTCCCGCTCCTCCGTGCTGGGCACACCAAAGGAGGTGACGCTCACCCCGCGCGGATTGAGGCTGCCCACCACGTGCTTGATGGTGCCGTCCTTGCCGGCGGTGTCGCGCCCCTGCAGGACGATGAGGACGGAGTTCATCTTCGCGCCCCACAGCAGGTCCTGGAGATCGAACAGCTCCTCGCCCAGCACGTCGAACTCCGCCTTGGCCACCTCCTTGTCCGTCTTCTTCGGCGGTCCCGTGGGGGTGCGCTCCAGCTTCACCTTCGCGCCCTGCTTGTCGTTGCGGATGATGTCCATGGTCCCCTTCGCTCCTGGTGTGGGCGCAAGCGTGCCCTGAGCGCAGGCGGATTCACACCGTTCCGAGCCAGGACGGCGGCAGAACGTCCGAGTCGAACCTTTCAAGGACCCTCCGGCACAGGCTGTGGCGGCTGGACAGCGTGCCGACTCCCTCTTGGGCCGACAGGCTGTCCAGTTTCCAGATCCTGGTTCTTGAATCCAGACAAGACGCCCCGCCAGGTGCTCCGCGAGCCCCCCGAATCCAGTCACACTCCAGCAATGCGGCTGTTTCACTGCTTGCGATTGCCTCCGCGACAAGCGGCAAAACCAGGCTCAAGAGCTGCCCTGGCGGTCCAAACAAGTCTCCAGAAATCAATCCCTCACAAATCCGCATCTCGCCCGTTCAGCTTTCGTCCCCCCTGTCGCCAGCCCGACCCGCCACATCACGAGAGCCAGATGTTCCGAACCTCCATGCTCCTGCCGACCCGCCTTCGTTTGTTGTCCACCCTGGCCCTGCTGCCCTCCCTGGCCAGCGCCGCCTCGACCACCGCCCCTGCTTTCGACCTGGAGCGGCTGAGCCTCAACCCCACGTCGCGCGCCGCGCTCGGCACGGCGGCGGGCAGCCTGCGCGAGCCCGGTGAGCTGCGCCTGGCCCTGGCGGCGCACTACGAGCGCTCTCCGCTCACGCTCTACCGCGATGGAGAGCGGATGGACTCGCTCGTCGGGTCGCGCACGCAAGTGCAACTGGCGGGCACCTATACGGTGAGCAAGCGGTTCGAGGTGGGCGCCATCCTCCCCCTCATGGCCCACCAGGGCACGCGCGGGTTCTCCAACGTGGGCATGACGTCCCCCTCGTCGTGGGGCCTGGGGACGCCGGTGTTGCAGGGCCGGCTGGGGCTCCTGGATGAGGCGTCCGCGCCGGTGTCGCTGGCGGCGGAGCTGGCGGTGGGCCTGCCCGTGGGCAACAAGGACGCGCTCCAGGGCAGCGGCGGCTGGGACGTGACGCCGCGCGTGTCCGCGGGCCGCACGGTGGGTCCGGTGGTGCTGGGCCTGGAGGCGGGCGTCCGGCTGCGCAACCGCACGGCGGTGGGTTCGAACTCGGTCGGCTCGGAGCTGCCCTGGGCGGCCACCGTGGCCACCACGGGCCACAAGCTGCGCGGTGAGCTGGGCCTGCGCTCCGCGGTCCCCCTGACGGACAGCCCCATGCCCATGGAGCTGCTGGCAGGAGGCCGCTATGCGCTGGGCTCCCGGATGGAGGTGTTCGCGCTGGGCGGCCCCGGCCTGGGCACCGCGCCGGGCACGCCCGCCTTCCGCGTGATGGCCGGCCTGTCGGTGTCCGCGCTCCAGGCAGTCCAGCCGGTGATGCGTCCCCGCATCGCGGAAGCCCTTCCCCCCACGCCCGCC